>JBAXWO010000111.1:0-7255 GCA_037128375.1 bacterium | reverse complement strand
TTCCAGGGCGGCGATTTCCTCGGAAACCACCATGGTACCCATCTGGGCCGCAATGGCCGAACCGACACTGGCCGCGAGGATCAGACCGGTCATGAACGGCCCCATTTCCCGAAGCATCGAGACCATGACGGCCGCACCAATGAAGACTTCCTGATTAAACCGGCGCATCTCAATTCCGGTTTGAAGAGCCAGAATCATCCCCGTAAACGAGGATACCACCGTAATCACACCCAGACTCTTGATCCCCCCCACAAACATCTGGTGAATGATCTCGTTGCGGGACCGCCGCATAAACATGAATCGCAGGCAGAAAACCGCCTCGGCCAAAAGAAGTATGGCCCGTCCCGCATCGCGGGTACAGGACAATACCTTTCGTCCGAATCTCCCACGCCAATCCGTCGGCGGAGGAAAATACCTCGGTTCACGCGTGATTATGGCGCACCCCTCCAATGGATTACATATAACAACCGGTACTCCTGACCGGCTTCAGATCGGCGGTATCCTATCAAACCTTTCAATAAATCCCACTCCCGATGCGCGTCTCCTTGCGTATCGCGGGACCAGGACACCAGAGGGAACAACGACCCGTAACGATTGCCCTCCTTTTCGCATCCCCAGCGAGCCAGCCCCCAAAGCAATTCATTCTCCCGCCCGCGCGCATGGCGCTCGTACCGGTAAAGGGTCCACCAGGGCGCCAGATTGCGCTCAATCGGGGCCGTGTCGCGGAACGGCCAGAGATCGAGCACCCGCACCCGCTTGAAATCGGCCTGCGATCGCCGATAGGAGACCAGGGGCCACACGCTTACATAACGGTCCGACACCATGGCCGGCGTTGCGATCGGGCGGGTGGCCTCGGCATAGAATACCGGAAACACACGGAAACGGTCGGTCTCAGAAGGTTTCCAAACGTCGTGCCGTTGCCAGATGAATGGCCAAAGCCAGAACGTTCGCACAGCATTCCCCTCGGCCTTTCGACCGTAAAGCGGCCAAACATAGAGTTTATCAACCTTCCCTGAACTGGTTTGAATGAAGGGCCAGGGATAACACCCCTCGCGCCCCTCGTGCCCAACCGTCCTTCGGAAAAAGGGCGGCAGGACCATCCATGTTTCCTGATTTTCTAGTTTGACGTGACCCACCAATTGATACAATACCAAGCCGCTCCCCCGCGCGCCTGGATGCATGTATTGCGCTGAATTCCAGAAGGGCCAGAGAACGAAACGCTTATCCCAGTCGTTGCGCTTGATGGATCGACCGTATAAGGGGAACGCACGGAACCGGTAGAGATCATCGCCTGTGGTCCTGGAGATCAGCGGCCACAGGAAGTGATGTGTCTCCAAATCGTTGAGCCGGGAGTGGGCGTAGAGAGGAAACAAGGCAAACCACACATCGCGCCCCATAAAATCATCGATGCGCCCCCCTAGTGGAAATAGAGCACCGTAGCGCTCACCCACGGCGTTGCGGCCCCAAAAGAACAGGGGAAGAATCCAGGTTCGATAGCGGGAGGCGGGGTTTTGATTATCGTAGTCGACACCGAACGCCGTCAGAAAACGCCATGTGGTCTGCCCCTGCCATCGGCTGATGGTCCCCACCGGCCACAGGATGTCGAGCATGTCGCGCCCGCGGGCATCCTCTTCGTAAACGAAGAATGGCCGCATGGCGCGCCGATAGGTTCCGTCCAGCCCGCTGCGCGATTCGGCAACGGGGCCGAGGGCATCGGCAACCCCGGCGCCCTCCAAATCGTCCCCCGTTGATAACAGATAGCCAAAATCATGGACCGGGGCGGCCTGCACGCCCGCCGCCATCATCAACACCAGGCTTAAGACCCTAAGTCGTTTCATGGGTAGATCGGCAGGTCTCAGGTTGACCAGGGTTTCTGATCGTTGATCAGCGTGTCTTTTCCGAAGATGGAGGCGATGAGCGCTGTGCGCACCCACATGCCATTCCGCATCTGCCGCCAGTACACAGCCCGGGGATCGTCGTCCACACCGACCGCGATTTCCTGCCGCCGCGGGAAGGGATGCATGATCACCGCCTCAGGCTTCAAATGACGCAGGTGGTCGACCGTGAAGTTATACTGGCTGGTGTCGATCCGGCGGCTTTCACCCGCGTCGGAATCCCACTCGTCCTGGATGCGCGTCATATAGATGGCATCGCCCATGGGTATGGCCTTCCGGAAATCGCCCATCAGCTCGTATTTTACCCGGGCTGCGTCGAGCATGGCCAGAATGTCCGGACCGATCTGAAGTTCCTTGGGCGCCACAAACAACAGGGTCATATCCCGATAGTTCGTCAGCAGCCAGGCCAGGGACCGTACCGTGCGCCCCCGCGCCAGATCGCCCACAAACACAATGGTTTTGCCATCAATGCTGCCGCGCCGTTCGAAACTGCGTTGCAGGGTGTAAATATCCAGCAGCGCCTGCGTGGGGTGCTGATCCTTGCCTGATCCGGCATTAATGATGGGAACTGGGCGCTCGGTATTGGAGAGCAGCCAGGCCATCCGCTCCGCCAGTCCGCCAATCTGCGAGCGCATGATGATCAGGTCGAAATAGGAACTGAACGTTCGCACACTGTCCTCCTGTGACTCGCCTTTGAATTCGCTCGAGGTTGCGGTATCCCGGACCTCGCCGATCTCCATCCCCAGGATCTGGCAGGCCGCGCAAAACGACAGGAAGGTGCGGCTGCTCGGCTGGCTGAAATACAGCATGGCCCGATGATTATTCAGTAATCCGCGCAGGAAGGTCATCCCATCCTCTTCCTTCGCGATGCGCCTGATGCGGGTGGCCAGAGTGCCCAATGCCTCCAGTCGGGCACGGGTGAATTGCTGAGCCACCAGCACATGGTATTCACGTCCGTCCTGACTCAGATATGGAGCCTTCGCCATGACATCCATCGCCGCGAACGCATCCCACGAAATCTCGTTTAATCGGCAACAATTTTTCATATTCCCCCGCCTAAGCTAATGAAGCGGCCATCACCGCCTTGATGGTGTGAACCCTGTTCTCGGCTTCGTCAAAAACTCTTGAAAAGGGCGCCTCAAATACATCGTCCGTGACTTCCAAAGGACCTATTTCACGCGTAACTTCGGTGTTGTGGTCATGAAAGGCAGGCAGACAGTGCAGGAAGATCGCCTGGTTATCGTCAAGATGGCCCGTCCGGCGCATCAGGTCCATGTTGACCTGATAGGGACGAAGCAGTCTCAACCTTTCTTCAAACATGGCTTCCTCGCCCATCGAGACCCAGACATCGGTATAGACGACATTGGCGCCCGCCATCGCGGAGGCGGGATCAAAGTTGACCGTCACACTGCCCCCGCGTGAGGCCGCCAGGCCCTCCGCGTAGCGGCATAACTCCTCGGAGGGCGCCAACTCCGGAGGCGTACAGTCCACAAAATGCATGCCTGAGCGGGCGCAGCCTACCATCAGGGTGTTGGCCACATTGTTGCGACCATCGCCGATATAGACCACCTTAAGCCCTTTGAGGCGTCCGAAGTGCTCGCGAATCGTCATCAAATCCGCCAATGCCTGCGTGGGATGCCAGTCGTCCGTCAGGGCATTCCATACTGGAATTCCCGAAAACTCCGCCAACTGTTCCACCGTGCGCTGCTTGTAGCCACGAAAGGCGAGGCCATCGAACATCCGCCCGAGCACCCGTGCGGTGTCGGGAATCGTCTCCTTTTTCCCGATATGAATGTCGCCTACATCGAGATACTCGGTCTGCCCGCCTTCATCATGGGCCGCGACAACGAAAGCGCATCGCGTCCGGGTCGATGATTTCTCGAAAATCAGGGCAATGTTCTTCCGGAGGAGCGCGTCCCCCCGGATGCCCATGGCTTTCTTCTGCTTGAATTCCAGGGCCGAATCCAGAAGAAAGACGATTTCCTCGTCGGAAAGATCGTCGAGTCGGAGCAAGCTTCGCCCCTGTAGCGCTACGTTCGTTTTCACTGATTCTCCTTTAGGGTTTATGTTCCGCGCCCGGGGCGCTCCAGACCGGTCGATGATAAGAATCAAAGACCTCGAGGCGCGGACCGTTCGTTGGGTTTACCGACATGACAACCGAGGTGCGGTTGGTCCCGTAAAGGGTAAAGACAGGTGTACTGTTGAGGGTCTCAAGCGCTGCCTGGCCATAGCCCTCCTCGTCGAAAATACCCAGGGCGGGTTCATCTTTGGATAACAAACCGAGTCCAACCCGCTTCATCCCGGCGATATCGAAAAAGGACAGGCTCGACCCCTTCCGGTCGGTGGATATCCCGGCACGGTCTTTGCCGCGATCGTCGCACAGATTGATGGCCGCCGCCTCTCCAAACTGTCCCATCCCCGTCCTCTTGGTCTCAAACTTGTCATAAAAGAACATACTGCCCCAATCATCACGACTGAAGATGGCCACCCGCTTCTTGCCCTGGGGATCACGCAACACAAATCCCGGCCAACCTTCAAGCATGCCAAGCACCACCCGTGGATTCTCACCTCCGTCGTAAATCCCCAAAGCCGGCTCGCCCTGCCGCGTCATCCCCACCCCCATGCGCTGCTGTCCTGAGGCATCGAAGAATATCAGGCGAGGCCCGCCTTCCGCGATGCCCAGCCAGGCCCGCATCTGCCCATCCGTATCGCGCAACACAATGTGACCGGCGTCAATCTGGCGGAACTTCCCGATCCCCGCCTTATCGTCCCCGGCTCCGCCTTGAAACGCCATCAACGCCAGGGACCCGATCGCCATTGCGACCAGCAGGGCGCCCGCCTTGAAGAGTCGGGACTGCCGTTCCAACCGATGCAGCCTTTGCTCCATTTCCGCCAGGATGGTTTTGTCCGTTTCCATGTTTCCCCCTCCACTATTGGCCTTGGTCAGACTCACAACCCTAATCCCTCCATCAAAATCGTAGCGCGATCCACGCGGTCCTGATCGCCGAGTTGTCTGGCGATCCTGGCCGCCTGCTCAGCCGCCTTTAAAGCCTGGGCACCCTCTCCTGCTGCCTTCAAGCTGAGGGACGCCCTGATCAGAACCGGAAAGGCCTGTTCCGGTCGATCCGTGGAGGCATAGGCCTCTCCTGCCGCCTTCAGGCTTTCGGCCATGTGCCGATAGTCCCCCGCCGCCTTAAGCCAGTCAGCGCGACGCGCCAGGCACGCGGCCACATCCCCGTCCATTGAACCCGATTGGATCAGATGAACCGCCTCCGCCTCCAAGCGCGCGCGCACCAGAGGCGCCGTGCGGCTTGAAACCTGCCTTAGTGCCTTCAGGTAATGTCCCTTGCCCGCTTTGAAATCTCCCTGATCGCCGTATACCTCCGCCATCAACAGTTCGGCCTGCGCGATCTCGTCCCGTTCCGCGCTGTGGCTCAGGGCCGATTCAGCTTGCTTGATCGCTGTCGCACGCTGTCCGCTCAGGCGCGCCGCCTCGGCGTCGGCCACCAAAACCCGGGCCATGACCGGACCTGGCTTGTCCAGCAGAAGTTCGGCCTGGCGCAACAACTTATGTGCCTCCTCGGGTTCGCCCATGGCCAGCCGACACAAAGCCAGGTTATAGGCATTCCGCCCCGCTTCCTCCGGCGCATCCATCAGCCGTGCCCGCTCCATCGCGCGCCCATACCATTCCGCCGCCTTGTCCGGCTGGCCGCCATGGTAAGCCGCTCTGGCATTGTCCGCATAATTTCGAATCACGGGATCCAGTGTCGAAACACGCGGCGTCCCGCAGCCCGTCAACCCCAGGCAACAAAGAAACAGGCCGATTTCCCTTACGCGGCTGTTCATGGCTTACCCCCATCCTTGGCGCCGGCTGGGAGCGGGTCCAACATCGATGTAGCGTCCTCCTGCGGAATATAGCTTCGAATCAACCAATGCCGCTGCAATCCTTCGACCAGGATTTGCGTCTCACGCAACGCCGATTCCGCCCCCTGCAGAACGCTCTGCACATTGGCCACCTGACCGGTCAATCCGCCGGTAACCACACGGGCATCCTGAACAGCGCCCGCCATGTTATCTCCGATGGCGGGCAACTTGCCGGCGGTTTCCTTCACCGATTGAACCGCCGCCTGAACATTTGTCATGACCCCGTCAAGCTTGGCCGCCATGCCGGGCAACTGTTCCGCAGTACGCCGGATATCCTTGACGATGGTTTCGATGTCCTTGGCCCATTCGGTATCGCCGATCAGCCTTCCCGCCGTGCCTTCCTTCTCCTCGAGTCGACGGGTGATGCCGTTTACATGGGAAAGAATCTGACGGAATTCATCGAGCATGGGGACCGCCGCCTCCCTGAAATCGTCCAGAACTTTGCGGACGGTTTCAATTAATTCAACGTCCTGCTCGCAGGCGATGAAAGTTCCGGCAGGCATGGGCGGGAGTTGGGAACTCCCCAACGTGATATCCACGTATGAGTCGCCGGCTACCTGAAATTTCTTCTTCACCTTGGCAATCGAGTCCGTCCGGACAAAGGTTCCGAAACGCCCCTTCAGGATAAACTTGGTTTCCATCCCTCCGTTCTTGGCGGGCACGATTTCGCCCACACGTCCCGCCAAGGCCCCCAAAATCCGGATCTCGGCGCCTTCCTGCAGTCCATAGGTGCCTTCCGTGGTGTTAAACCTGGCGCGCAAGATCAATTGTTTCTGGAACCAGCCCTGGGCGTGACCGGCGAAATAGATGCCTAGGATCAATAGGGCTACCCCGCACAGGACAAAGCCGCCGGCCAGCTCATTTGCGTAGCGGAATTTATAGGTCCGATTCATGTGCTGCTCTCCCCGCCCGCTCAGGCGGCTCTCAGGCTTTCCCCTTCCAGACGGAAGCGGCGCGCCAAGTTTAAGGCGGGACACTCCCACACCCGTTCTTCATCCGTCATCCATAACGTGCTTACCCCACGCCGTGCGGCGTCACATACAGCCTCAAACAACCGCGCCGCATCGGCTTTCGGCGCCCCCAAAAGCGGACGTTCGAGGATCATCAGAGCCGGAGTCCCCATGAAGGCCCTGACCCATTCCAGGCGCCGCAACAACATGGGGTGAAGACGCGTGGGCCGTCCGCCGGGAAGTTCATCCAGGCCGAACTGTCGCGCCAACCGCCCGGCTTCCGCGACGATATCCGCCAGCGGCCTATCCGTGTGATGCGTTTCGCCCAGGCAAACATTCTCCACCATGTCCAAATTCGTGATCCAGCCATATTGATCGAACACCCGCCGGGTTCGGCCCCGTTGCTCGGTCTGGCGACGCACACCCATCGTCGCCCAATCCTCGCCCATAAAGCAAACACTGCCGCTGTCGGCCGAGAGCAATCCC
>JBAXWO010000110.1:0-7276 GCA_037128375.1 bacterium | reverse complement strand
TCTTTCCTGTCATGGGCCCGCTCTATCGACTGATGCACCTGGTCTGCACCCGCGAACTGCACGCCTTGGTGGCGGCCTACGCCTTGATTGGAGCCCTGAACGTCATGCTGGCGCACCTCGTTTTCCGGCGGGTTTCGAGGAGCGAGCGGGACGCCGTTTTCATGACGCTTATCTATGGGTTCTCCTTCTCGACCTGGGTTTACTCGTCGCTGTTTGAGAGCTATGTCTTCACGGCGCTCCTTACCAACGCCTTTCTGCTGGTCTTTCTCGCCGGACAGCGCCTTCCCTGGCTTCTCCTAAGTCTTTCCGAGGCGGCGCTCATCGCGCTCGCGGCCCTGGCGCATCCGCCCATGCTGATCCTGGCGGGGGTCTGTGCGGCACGCGAAGCGACGGCAAGCGGCCGCTGGGCGGGGCGGCTGAAACGCGCCACGGTTACGGTCTTGCTTGTGGTCGCGGGGTATGCGTTGCTGCGCCTGGCGATTCAGCATGCCTATCCGCCCCTGCCTGAACGTCTGGACTGGCAGCGGGAATCGAATATGTCCGGAATGACGGCCTTTGCCTCCGAGACGATCGCGCGCTACGCCCGCCCCGATAATCTTTCCCTTCAGAACCTGGGAAATGTGCTGGTCGGCCAGTTTGCACACGCCTTTGGGGGCTTTCCGTTGGGCTACAAGTGGTACAAGGGTTGGGGGAGTGCGTTCGACTACTTTGATTCGGCTTCCGGGGCGCTCTTCGCCGTTGGGTGGGTGCTGCTTTGGTGCCTGGCCTTTAACGCACTCCGATCTGAATCCCGGCGTTTCAAGTCATTTTCTCTCGGGGTGAGCCTGCTGGTGCTGGCTCCGTATCTGGGCTTCTATTGGTACTTCAACCCGTCCGAGATGCTGCTGTATTCGGCACCCCTGGCCGGCGCGATCCTGGCGTGGTTTGGCCGCGCCTGTCAGAACACGAACCCCCCTGTGTTATCCTTCGTGCTGGCCGCCGTGGCTGTGGTGACGACCTTACACAACATGATGGTGATCGTCTCGTATCATTAGAGGATTCAAATGAAGACCCTGACTCGTGAAATCCTTTCCGTGAAGATCAGGCAGCTTCCGCCGCCGCTCAAACGCGCCGCCTTGGCGTGCATCTGGCTGAACGAACGGCGAAAACTGGCAGGGCTCACCACCCCGACTCACCTAGAGTTCTTCCTCACAGCCCGATGCAACTTGAAATGTGCGCATTGCTTCTTCTGGCGACATCTTAATCAAGCGGGGGACGAAATGTCCTTCGAGGCCATCGTCCAAGTCATCCGCAGTTTACGTAATCGTCTGGAGTCCGTTGTGCTCACGGGCGGCGAGCCGTTTCTCCGTTCCGACATCGTCGACATCGTCAAGGCATTCGAAAGAGAGAACCGTGCCCGCAAAGTGGTGATTGCCAGCAACGGCATGCTGACCCGCGTGATCGTGGAGCAAGTGCAACGCATTCTGAACGAAACTCAGATCGACCTCGGGCTGCAGTTATCTCTGGACGGACTTGAGCCGACGCATGACGCCATTCGAGGCGTTCCGGGCAGTTTTCGGCGCGTCATGGAAACCTTGACGGCCCTGGAACCCTTGTTTTCGAATCCGCGATTCCATCCCGCCGTGAACACGACCCTGTCTCAACGGAACGCAGGCGAAATAGCGGAGATCATCAGGCTGGTAAGGGCGAGGCCCGGCATTTTCCACGGGCTGCTATTCATGCGAAATGCCCGGGAACACGCCTTCGGCGTGCCCGCCAACTGGCTCTCCGACTTCGATCCTTCGGAGGGGTTGCTGGGAACTGACCGGATGGAGGAACTGGCTGCTTTGGTCTGC
The DNA here is from genome assembly GCA_037128375.1 of bacterium. Lineage (GTDB taxonomy): Bacteria > Verrucomicrobiota > Kiritimatiellia > CAIKKV01 > CAITUY01 > CAMBRF01. The sequence goes on along the minus strand of JBAXWO010000110.1, from coordinate 5,441 downwards.
CGCGAAACCGACAACCGTCATACGCCGCTCCTGGATGCCGTTGTCAAAACCACAGACGCCCACGTCATCTCGATTCTGAGGAACAAGCGCCCGGCGCTGCGCTGCCGGGCCGGACGCATGGACGGCGTGATCTATGCCAACGGTGACGTGGCGCTCTGCGAGTTCACGCGTCCCTTTGCCAATTTGAAGGACTTCGACTACAACTTCAGGCGGTTATGGCACTCCCCCCGGGCTGGCGAGGCGCGAAAAGCCATCAAAACCTGTTTCTGCGCCCACCCTTGCAATCTGATTTCCTCCATGCGTTGCGACTGGAAATCGCTCAATAGACTGTTCGAGTTCACAGGTCCAAGCGGTCAAGGGGTGGGGCATGAGTATCCGCACACAAGAACATGAGCAGGGAACCCGATGGCGGGCCGCCTTTCATCTTCACACGGTTTATTCCAGCGACGGCCGTGTGACGCTGCCGGAACTTCGGCGGCAGGCGCTGCGTGCGGGTATTGATGTAATGTTCGTGACTGACCACAACACGGTGGCCGGCGCGCAACGGTTCAAACTTCTTTATGACAACCCCAAAATCGTGGTCGGCGAGGAAATTGACACCCAGGAGGGCGAGGTTATCGCCTTGTTCCTTGAGGAAAGTATTCCCCCGCATCTCTCATTAGAAGAAACGCTGGAGCGAATTGTCCAGCAAGGAGGTGTGGTGGTGCTGCCTCATCCCTGCGATGGGCGCAGGCCCTCGTCGTTGACGAATGCGGGGCGTGACAAGCTTGAGCAGCGGCGCGAGAGTGTTGCAGCCGTGGAAGTCTTCAACGGGCGAACCTTGGGGGCGAAGGCCGACCGGTGCGCGGCGGAATGGGCTAATCGCCACCATTGGCCCGGCATTTGGGGAAGCGATGCGCATTTCCCCCCGGAAATGGAGCAGTGTCTTTTTGACCTTCCCGCGTTCGTTGGGCCGAAGGAGTTTTGCGAAGGCCTGAAATATGCGCGCGCCTTGCGTTTGCGGAAGACCAGCATTGCTCGCCGCCTCATTTTTCGCTTGAACGCCTGGTGGGGAACCTACGGGGCGCTGCGAAGACCCGAAAGGGCTTTGTCATGGATGCAGCGGGCGCTATTCCAGCGCATTGGCGGCAGTTTTCACAGCCTGCGGGATGTGGATGCGCTGGTTGATCGGCTGAGCGGCTCCCTTCTCGAAGGCACATGGCGTCCGGATGCCGTTCTGGGTATTTTGGGCGGCGGAGCTTATCCGGCGGTGCGATTAGCGGAACGACTGGCGTGTCCCTTGTTCACCATGAGGATAGGCTACCCTCAATTGCGTCTGGGGCGGCTGGATACGGACGACATCATCGGCAGTCGCTTGCTGCGCATTGCGCTGCGGGGTGATACGCCACGGGTAGTCGCCCCGTTCGTTCTACCTCCGGGTCTGCGACGGGTTCTCGTGGTGGACGATGATTGCACCACGGGGCGTTCCTTGAAACTGGCTGTCGCGGAAACGCAACAGCGGGGGCTCGATTCCCGCACCGCCACGTTGCGAATACTGGATGGCTCGAAGTTTCGCCCGGATTATTCTGCCGAGGATCTGAGCGGGGCTCTTCTTCGCCATCCGCGCTTTCCCTGGATAAAATATGCGCCGGACTATCCGCATTTCTGGGCGTGGCAACGGCGTGTTACGGGTGGCGATTGGGGCGAGAGCGGCATCCGGAAAAGCGAGTAACGGGCTGAAAATAATGCTTGGTGGCGACCCTGAGTTTGCCTAGTTTACAAGGGCAACAGACCCCATTATACCCTATGACCGACACACCCGAATTCAGCATTGTCATTCCCTGCCTCAACGAGGAGGGCACGTTGGGCGAGACGCTGCGCGTGGCGATGGAGGCGATTCGTCTCTCGGGCTTGCGCGGCGAGGTGGTGGTGTCCGATAACGGCTCGACCGACCGGTCCGTTGCCATTGCGGAGGAGGGTGGAGCCCGCGTTGTGCGGTGCGCCCAGAAGGGCTATGGGTCCGCGCTCATCGACGGCATCCGGGGTTCCCGCGGCGCCTATATCGTCATGGGCGACGCCGATGCCACCTACGATTTTCGTGAAGCAGTCGATTTTGTGAAGGTGCTGCAAGGGGGGGCCGACCTGGTGATGGGGACCCGGCTGCGCGGACACATTGATAAGGGGGCGATGCCCTTTCTGCACCGCTGGCTGGGGACGCCGGTCCTGACCTTTCTCATCAACCGGTTTTTCGGGACGCGGATCAGCGACTGCAACTGCGGAATGCGCGCTTTCACTCGCCAAGCCTTCGACCGGCTTGGCCTCGTGTCGGGCGGCATGGAGTTCGCCTCCGAGATGATCATCAAGGCCGCCCTCTTCGGTCTGCGGATCGAGGAACGGCCCTGCAGTCTCCACCGCGATATGCGCGGAAAACCGCCGCATCTCAAAACGTGGCGTGACGGCTGGCGGCATCTTCGTTTCATCCTGCTGTTCGCGCCTGATGTGGTTTTCGCGGTGCCGGGTTGGTTCCTGCTCGGAACGGGACTAATCGTCACTGCGCTGGCCCTCCCGCACCAGTTCAAGGTGGGCGCTTTTCTCATGGACTACCACCATTGTTTCTACAGTGTTCCCATGATCCATATCGGTTATCAGGCCCTGTGGTTCCACCGTTTTGAGAAGTATTTTGTCCATTTTTCGGGATTCTTCAGGGAGGCGGCTGAGCCGATGTCCGTTCGCCCGTTTCCGCTGGAGGTCTGGCTTTTAGTGGGGGGCGCCATGGTTGTGGCCGGATTAGGCCTGTTCGGGACGATCCTGGCGAAGTGGATCAGCCTCTCTTTTGGCAGCTTAAATCAAATCCGGGCCGGTATCGCGGGTATGTCCCTTCTGATTCTCGGCATGCAGACGGTTATGAATGCGATGAGCATCAGTATGATGGACATCAAACTGAAACGCCTCTGAATCCGCCATGCCCCTACACCCGTTCATCTCGGTTATCCTGCCGGTGTACAACGGGCAGGAGTATCTCGCGGCGTCCCTGGATAGTCTTTGCCATCAAGCGGAGGCCTCATCGCTGGATGTCATCGCCGTGGATGACGGGTCTACGGACAATACGATCCCGATTCTGAAATCCTACCAGGACCGTCTGCCGCTCCGCGTGGTGGAGCAGGCGCGCGCCGGCAATTGGGTGGCCGGTGTCAACAAGGGGCTGGATCTGGCGGTTGGGGACTATGTCAGTATTCTTCATCAGGACGACACCTGGGCACCCGACCGCCTGGCGACCCTTCGCGAATGGACCTGCCGGCAGGGGGATGTGGATGTTTTTCTGAACCCCTCGCTTTACATCGACAGAGGCGGTCGCTCCCTGGGGTTGTGGTCCTGCCCCTTGCCGCGGCATGGACGGCCGCTGGCTCCTGCGGAATGGTTTCCGCCCCTCATGGTTCAGAATTTCATCTCCATGCCGGCCCCGGTGATACGCCGGGCGACCCTGCTCCGTCTTCCGCGCATGGACGAATCCGTGATCTACACGGCGGACTGGAAACTCTGGCTCACCGTGGCGTCAACCTGCCCGGTGGTCTATATTCCCCGTCCGCTAACCTCGTTCCGTATCCATCCCTTCTCGCAAACCATCCAGTGCATCCGGAACTTGTCGGATTACCGCAGGCAGATGCAGCAGGTGGTGGATGAGTTCCTGCCCGTTCTGGTCCGGCTCGCGGCGGGGCATGAGCGCTGGCGACGATTGGCGCTGTATTCGATTGAGGTTAACGTGGCCCTGGCGGCCAGGGCCCAGGGGGACAAGCGGAGTCTTCTTCCGGTCTTGGGGCAGGGGTTGAAGTTGGGTCTGGGGGATTTCCTGCGGTATGTGAAATGTTCGCGAGTCAGGGAGCGGGTGCTGTCCCGGTTGCGGGCGGGCTTCGCGGGGGAACGGCTATCGCGGGGGACGCATGGATAAAGGAGCGGTGCCACGGTGGTTGTCGGGGACGGGGAGGGGCACCCTCCTGAGCCTCGGGTGTTGTGTGCTTTGCGCGGCGTTCTTTATGCTTGTTCCGGTGGTGTTCATTCTCCAGCGGGTATGGGTGATCTGGCCGATGGGATGGGTGCATTCGGCGCGGTGGGCGCTCCTGATCGCCATCCCACTGCTTTCCGGCCTGAGCTACAGGCAGGCGTATCGAAGGGCATCACAAGAGACCCTCTCCCCATGCTGGCGCCGGTGGATTTTCATCCTGATGCCGCTCAGCCTGCTGCCCCTGGGCGCGGTGGCATCACTGCTGGCCGACGTGCTGCCTCCGGGACTTGTCTCGAACGTGCTCTTCTTCCTGCCGGTGTTGATCGCCACCGTCGTCATCAACCGTGCGATCGCCGGGATCCCCTCGCCGACGGCGGACGAATCGTCAACGCGACGGTGGGCGTGGCGGGTCCTGGGAGGAGCCACGCTGTTCTTCATGGGCGTCGGTTGTTACCTTTCCGCCACCACGGGCGAACATGCGGGGGACGAAGGGTACTACCTGATCCAGGCCCGGAGTTTATTCCAGGATGGCGATCTGGATCTTAAGAACAACTTGATCCAGCAGGGCGTTGACTTCCTGCCCGACATCGATCACAACGCTTTCAAGAGGGAGATGGCCCCGGCGAAGGCTGACATGGAGAGCGCCCATATTGCGCCGAATTGCCTGGGAGGACACTGGTACAGCTGGCATTCCTTTGGCCTGCCGTTGTTGCTGGCGCCATTCTGGCCCGGGGGGATGCCGTTGCGGCAGTTGCTCCTGGGGTTGATTTCCGGAGCAGGTTGTGCAGGGATGCTATTGCTTGGCCGGCGTCTCGGCGCGAGCCTTCGTTCGTCGCTTGTCGCCGTTCTGCTCTTTGCGGGCAGTGTGTATTGGACGATTTACTCGGTGCGGTCCATTCCGGAAGTGCTGGGGGCGTCGCTTCTTATCTGGGTATTCTGGGGCATCGCCGCGCAGCAGGACAAACCCTGGGTTTCCCTGTGGGTAACGGCGGCTTGCCTGATCTATCTGCCCTTTGCGCATCTACGGTTTCTGCCTCCCGGCCTGATGGGTTTTGGCTTGTACGGGCTTGCCGGTCTATGCGCAGGGGGATCTTGGGGCCGCAAAGTTTTCCGTCTCGCGGTTTTTTTCATTGTGTGTCTGGCGGGGGCGGCGGTTTTCTTCAGCGTTCAGCAGCAGATGTTCGCCAGCGGGTCCTCGTATCCGATTCAGGGAGTGCTCTTCTCCTATCCGTTGGGCGCGTGGGCCATTCTGGTCGATGCCTACAGTGTCACAGCCGTACTGCCGCTCTTCATGTGGATGGCGGGGGCGGGGATGGTCTTGGTGGCCACGGATCGGGAGAACCGTTGGTTTGTTTTGGGCATCGGGGCCACGTTCGTCGCCTGTCTATTGGCCGCGTCCACCAACACCAGTTACATGGGCGGATCAACCGTCCCGGGTCGTTATGCGTTGGCGGTTGTGCCG
>JBAXWO010000011.1:0-17692 GCA_037128375.1 bacterium | reverse complement strand
GCCGCCCCTGTTTCAACTCGAAGAAATCCCTATTTGGAACCGATGCGCCCTGAACTTGATCTTGTCGGGGGCGGCGGGTAGAGTGAGCCGAACTTATGAATAGCCCTGTCCTTCAATCCATTCGCGTGGCGCCCTGTTCCAGGTTGTGCGGATCTCTGTCCGTGCCGGGCGACAAGAGCATTTCGAACCGGCTCGCCATGCTGGCCGCCCTGGCGTCGGGAACGTCCACGATTTCCGGCTTCCTGAGGAGTGAGGATTGCCTGAACATGCTTGACGCCGTGACCTGCCTCGGCGCCCGTTACGAGTTTTCGGGAAGCCATCTTCGGATCACCGGGGTGGGCGGGCGCTTCAGGGCGCCTGAAAAAGTTCTGGATATGGGCAACTCCGGAACGGGCATGCGCCTGCTGGCCGGCCTGCTGGCCGGGCACCCGTTTGTCTCGGAGATGACGGGCGACGCCTCGTTGCGGTCGCGGCCGATGCGCCGTATCGCGGAACCGCTTGAGCGGATGGGCGCCCGGGTGGAGTTGCTGGGGGACAAGGGGTGTGCCCCGGTGCGGATCACGGGTGGCCAACTCACGGGCATCGAATACGCGCCGCCCGTGGCCTCGGCGCAGGTGAAGTCCTGCGTGTTGCTGGCGGGTCTGTTCGCGGAAGGCGTTACGACGGTGGTGGAGGCGGCCCCCACACGGGATCACACTGAGCGGTTGCTGACCGCGATGGGCGTGCCCGTGATCACAGAGGGCAACCGCGTGTCCCTGCGCGGTTGCGGGCGGCAGGGGCCGGCTTTCACGGCGCGTTCATGGACGGTGCCGGGCGATCTTTCTTCGGCGGCATTCTGGATTACGGCCGCCGCCGCGTGGCCGGGGAGTCTCGTGGAACTCGCGCGGGTGGGCATGAATCCCCGGCGGAATGCGTTGTTGAACGTGTTGAAGCGCATGGGCGCCGCCATCACAGTGGTGGCGGATCCCGACGCCGACGCCTGTGAGTCCATGGCGACCATCCGGGTGGAAGGGCGCGCCCTGATCGGGACCGAAGTGGGTGGAGCGGAGATCCCGGACCTGATCGACGAACTTCCGTTGGTCGCGGTGGCCGGCGCGCTGGCCACCGGCCGGACGGTGATCCGGGATGCGGCCGAACTGCGCGTCAAGGAGTCGGACCGGATCCACAGCGTGGCGGACAACCTGGCGCGCATGGGGGTCAAGGTGGAGGAGCGACCGGACGGGCTGATCATCGAGGGGCCGGTGCGGGTGCGCGGCGGGGTGACGATCGACAGCTACGGTGACCACCGGATTCCCATGGCGATGTCGGTGCTGGCCTTTCATGCCGATGCGCCGGTGCGCATGGCTGACATTGGCTGCGTGAACAAGTCTTATCCTGAGTTCTGGGACGATTTACGAAAGGTGGGCGGGCATGCCGAATAGGGTCATAGCGGTGGACGGTCCGGCGGCGTCCGGAAAATCCACAGTGGCGCGAAAGCTGGCGGCGCAGTTGCATTACCGTTATGTGGATTCAGGCGCGCTTTACCGGGGCCTGGCCTGGAAGACGCTGGCGTTGGGGCGCAACACCGCGAGTCCCGAGGAGGTCCTCGATACGCTTGGGATGATGAAAGTCGAGTTTTTCGAGGCGGACGGGGCGGTGCGTTACCGGATCGACGGGTATGAACCCCGCGCCGAGATTCGCAGTGAAAGCGTCAGTAGCGCGGTGAGTTCGGTGGCTGCCATGCCTGGGGTGCGGACCGCGGTGACGCAGTGGTTGCGCGACATGGTCAGGTTCGGAAACCTGGTGATGGAGGGGCGTGACATCGGGACGGTGGTGTTCCCGGCGGCCGACATGAAGTTTTATCTCGACGCCAGCCCGGAAGAACGCGCCCGGCGCCGGCATGCGGAACTCACCCCCACCGGGGATGCCGCCGATGTCAACCGGGTGATGTCGTCGCTCCAAAGCCGTGACCGTAAGGACAGCGGACGCGCGACGGCGCCGTTGTGCATCGCCGTCGACGCCCAGGTTATCGATACGACGGGTCTGACGATCGATCAGGTGGTGGCGGAAATCGCGAAGCGGTCAGGGGGGTGACCGGGTCGGTTACGGGCGGTTCAGTTCGGCGCGGATGGCCTGGACGAGCGTGGCGATCGGCACCGGTTTGATCAGGTAATGTTCCACTCCGATCCGGCGGAGCGCCGACACTTTTTCCGGGGTTGCGTGGCCGGACAACACGATGACCCGCTGGAAGGGCCGGATCGCGCGGATCTGCCGGTAGGTCTCCGCCCCATCGATTCCCTCCCCGATGAACAGATCGAGCAGGATCAGATCCGCGCCATTTTTTCGCATGTAGTCGACGGCCTGCTCGCCGGTACTGACGCCCACCACGCGATAACCCCGCTCGCCCAACAGGCGCGGCATTATTTCGAGGATCAGCGGGTCGTCGTCCACGATCAGGATCTTAGCCCTGCCGTTTGCCATCGGCGGCTCTTCCTGCGGGCCGCTGGATTGGGCTGGGATCGTGAGCGTCCGTTTCAGGATCAGGATCAGGATCGCCAGAATGAGCAACACCACTGCCGCCACCCCGCTCCATTCAAGCAGGCTGAATCCACTTACGTGCAGACGATCCATGGTTTCCAGCAAACGATACATCGTTATCCGCCCGGCTGATTTCTTCGAAATGTGGAAACGTAAAGATCCGGACGGGAGAGATCAAGAACGGATTTTGGCGGGATGATGTCCGGAAATGGCGGTGAGGTTGACAGGGGGGGTGGGGGCCGATACAATCCGCCTGTTTTTCGTTCTTCTATTGAAGGGGAAGGGACCGGTATGCCGACGTACGATTACGAGTGCAAGAAGTGCGGACGATTTGAGCTTTTCCAGCGTATCACGGAAGAGAAGATCAAGAAATGCCCGACCTGCAAGGGACCGGTGAAGCGCCTGTTGGGTGCGGGATCCGGGATTATTTTCAAGGGGACGGGGTTTTACCAGACCGACTATCGCAGCGACGGTTACAAGCGCTCGTCGACCTCCGAATCCGGCGGCGAAGCGGCCAAGGCGAAATCCCCCTCCGATACGGGCAGTGCTTCCGGGAAATCCGAGTCCAAGTCGGGCGCGGCCGACGCGTCATCGAAACCAGCCAAGGCGGGGTGAGATATGGCCATCAAGATCGAGTGTTCGCAATGCGGGTTCAAGAACGACCTGGGGCGGATATTTTGCACGCAGTGCGGGCAGAAACTGGACATGAGCCGGACGGCCATGGCGGATATGCAGGAACGGCGCGAATTTGAGGGCGGAAAGATCCTCGGCAAATTGATCGGGTGGTTTCTGCTTCTGGGAGTCCTCGCTTGCGTGGGCCTGGCTCTCTGGCCCGAATCCTCTCCGGTCGTTCTTATGGAAGAGGTCGGATTCCAGCAGGTTCCGCTCAAACTGGTCGCCGTCAAGAAGGCGCTTGCGGCCCGTCAGAGAGTGTCCGTCGAGTTTGGGGAGGGGGAGGTCAACGGGTACCTGTTGGCGCGCGCGGGGGTCCGGAACCTGACGGGGCTGACCGTGGATTTCAAGCCGGGGGTATTTGAACTTAGAGCCAGGCAGTACTGCTACCTGCCGCTGACGAAAGTGAAGTGGCTGGCGGAGGCGCGACTGCCGGTGAGTTATGGGTTGACCGGCGCTTTTGAGGGAGGGAGGTTCGTGGTGAAGAGCGCCCGTTTCGGGCATCTGCCCCTGATAGGCCCGGCGATAGGCCCGGTTAAGTCCTTCTTTGCCAGGGTGTTCAACGATGTGATAGCCGAGAAAGACCTGGTCGATTCCCTCACGCAGGTTGACCTCGATAGCGCGAAGGCAGATCTGAGTTTTGGCAAGTAAGGGCGGCGTAGGAGTGTCGTCCTGCCGGTCCGTTGATTCCCAGGAATAGCCGCATGAAAAGGCCACTACCGCAAGGTCCGGTTGAATCTGTCGGGAGGCGTGCCGCCTTTCCGTTGGCCTGGCTTTCTGCCATTTGTCTCGGCGCCGTATGTGCGACAGGCGGGGAGATCGCCGGCCAGGCGCCGGAGCCCGCTGCCCTGCCGGAGGCCGCCAATGCCGCGCGGGTCGTTACGCGGAGTTCGTCGGGTCGGTTCGTGGTGGTCGGAGCGGACAGCGTTGGCAACAGCCAATACACGAGGTGGGCTGAAGAGATCGCGGGACGGATGGAACGTCTGCTCGCGTCGCCTTTGCCGCCGGTCGGCGGGGCTCCCATCGAAATTGTACGCGTTTACGGAAGATTGGCGGGCGCGGCCCTGACGATCGACTGCCGGCCGATGGGCTCGATGAGGCGTGTTTTAACGGTCAACGAAACCCGCGTTCCCGACTATGAGCGGATGCAGGGCAGCCTTTGCGGCCTACTGCTGGACCAGTATATCAGCGAACGCCAGAGGGCGCCGGGTCGCCGGGCGGGTTCGTTTGCGGTGCCGGAATGGTTTTCGATGGGGATATCCCAGAATCTGGCGGCGGAAACCCGTAACCGTAACCGGAAGGTGGTGACCGGCTGGCGCCCGGTTTCCGAGCGACCGGGCGTGGTGTCCGTGCTGGAATGGCGAAGCCTCCCCGAGGGATGGCCGCGCAACTTGGCGCTGTGCGGCATGGTGGTCCACTGGTTGGGGTCGCTGAAGGAGGGGGTGGGCGCCTACGGCATGATTTTGGACCGTCTGGCGGCGGGCGAGACGGTGCAGGGGGACTGGGTGGCCGCGCGTCTCGGGCGGGGGGCGTCCGCAGGGGCCCTGGAGCAGGAGTGGAGGGATTGGTTGAGTCGCCAGGCGCGGGCTGTCCAGGAGTTTGGCGCACTGTCGACGGTTTTGGTGGAGCAACTCAACGCTGAGTTGGACCTGGTGTTTCCCGCGGAGCCCGAAGCCGGTCAGGAGGGACGGCCGCTTCGCCGGATGACCCCGGCACAGGTGGCGGCCGCGAGGGAGCATTCCGTGTCCTTGCGTCTGGCGGCGTCGGAGAAAGTTCAGAAGATTCGCGCGGTGACGTTGGGCAAGGCGCCCGAGTTGGTTGAAGTGGGGGAGGCTTACTGCCGGTTTTTTGAGTTGGTGACACACGGGGCCTGGTCTCCGCTGGTGCGACGGCAGTTTTCCCGGGCTGACGGCGCCTATCAGCGACTGGCCAGGTTGACGCGCGCCCGGGAGAGCTACCTGGACGATATCGAGCGGGAGCAGGGGCCGGAAGGTCTTGTGTTGGATGGGGTAGCCGAACCCGTGCTTGAAAAAAGCCGGATCGACGCCTATCTTGATGACGTTGAGAAACGTTTTACAGAATCGGCGGGCGGCAGGACGGATGAACGGGTGAGACCATGACAGCGCGCAAGACGACACGTAAAACCACGGTGGGCTCCATCGATTCCGCCGTGCTGAATTTCACGGCCGGCAGCGATCTTCTGCTCGATCTGGCCCTGGTGAATGCCGACTGCATGGGTTCCGCCGCCCATGTTACCATGCTGTCACGGATGCCCTTGCGGCCGCGGCTGATCACGGAGAAGGAGCGCCTGGCGGTGATTCGCGAGTTGGTCGTGATCATGCGCAAGGCGGAAGACGGCGGTTTTGTCATCGGGTTGGACGATCAGGATGTGCATCTGGCGGTTGAGCGTATCCTCACGGCGCGGCTGGGCGATCTGGGGAAGAAGGTGCACACGGGACGGAGTCGCAACGACCAGGTGGCACTGGATCTGCGCCTCTTCGCCAAGGAGCAGTTGATCGGTACGATTCGCGAGGCTCTGGAACTGGCGCGGGTGATGTTTGTTTTGGCCCGCCGTCATGTCGATGTTCCCATGGTCGGGCGGACGCACATGCAGCCGGCGATGCCGAGTTCCGTCGGGCTGTGGGCGTCGGCGCATGCCGAGAGCCTGCTGGACGACGTGGCGCTGATGATGGCGGTGTATGACTTGAATGACCAGTGCCCGCTGGGCTCCGCAGCGGGCTACGGTGTTCCGTTGCCCATTGATCGCGAACTGACCTCGCGTCTGCTTGGGTTCAGCCGCCCGGTGCATAACGTGCTTTACGCCAGCAACGCGCGCGGCAAGATCGAGTCGATGATTCTCTCGGCGTTGTCGCAGGTGATGTTATCGCTTTCGCGCCTGGCGCACGACCTCATGCTTTATACCCTGCCGGAGTTTGGATATTTCACCCTTCCCGCCGAATATGGGACGGGCAGCAGCATCATGCCGCAGAAAAACAATCCCGATGTGGTCGAACTGGTGCGGGCCCGCGTGGCGCGGGTCATGGCCTGTGAGCAGACGGTGAAGGATATCGTGCGCAGCCTGCCGGGCGGGTACAATCGCGACTTGCAGGAGACCAAAGGGCCGTTCATGGAGGGGTTGGCGACCACCCGGGCCTGTTTGCAAAGCCTGTCCCTGTTGATGGGGCGGCTCCAAGTCAACGAGGCGGCCCTGATTCGGGGGTTCGGACCCGGCGTTTTCGCAACGGATCGGGCGCTGGAATTGGTGGCGCGGGGGATGCCCTTCCGGGACGCCTATCACCACGTCAAGGAGCATCTGGGTGAGTTGGAGACGATGGATCCGCATCGGGCGATACGCGTGAAAACACACCTGGGGGCAACGGCCGGGCTTGATTTTGACGCCTTTGACGCACGGACGGCTTCGGGCCGGCAATGGGCGGATGAGGAGTGGGCCGCTCACTGTGGGGCGGTCTCGAAATTGATGGGAATGAAATACCCGGTGGCGTGAGGGTTCAGCAGGAGAACGAACGATGACGCATGGAAACAGAAAATGGTTGATCGTCATGGTAGTGGCGGTCTGGGTGGGTCTCTGGAACGTGTCGGCGGTCGTGGCCCAGGCGGCGCCGGTGGCGAAGGGGGTTCACGATATCGGTGTGACGCAGCAGTTGTCGCTTCAGGAACTGCTCGATCGGGGAGGGACACTGACCTACCTGCTTTGTCTGATGTCGGTGGGCGGGGTCGCGCTGGTGATCTATTTTCTGGTGATCCTGCGGCGGCAGCAGATTGTGCCCGACATGCTTCGTGACGACGTGTTGGACAAGATCGAAACCGGGCAACTGGACGATGCGCGGACCGCCTGCGGCTACAAACCGTGCGCGTTTTCCGAGGTCGCGGTGGCGGCGTTGGACTACGTCAATTCGGTCGACAAGCCCGATCCCGTCATGCTGAAGGAAGTGATCGAAGGTGAGGGGTCGCGGCAAGCCACGGCAATGCAGAGCCAGATCCAATATCTGTTGGACATAGGGGTTATCGCGCCGATGGTCGGACTGCTGGGTACGGTATTCGGTATGGTGCATGCCTTTAGCGTGGTCGCCCTCGATCTGGCGAAGGCCAAACCGATGATTCTCGCGGCCGGCGTCACCGAGGCGCTGGTTAATACGGCCGGCGGGCTGATCGTGGGCATTCCGGCCATGATGTTCTACGCCTTCTTCCGGGGGCGCACGTCCAAGCTGGTGTCTGATCTTGAGGTGGCCTCGATGAACGTGTTCGCGGCGCTTGTGCAGAGGAAACCCGGCAAATGAACTTCCGAGCCAAGTACAAACCTGAGACGCTCAGCTTTCAGGTTGTGCCGATGATCGATATCCTTTTCCTGCTTTTGTGTTTTTTTGTGACGAGTCAAATCTACACGCAGTGGGAAGCGGAAATCGACGTCACGTTGCCAACCGCCTCCACCGCCCAGATGGAACAGCGGCTGCCGGGGGAGATCATCATGAATCTCCTCAAGGACGGCACGGTCATTGTGAACGGGCGTCAGCTCAACGACGCCGAACTGGCTGTACTGCTCGGGCGTCTGGTGGAGCTTTTCCCCGGTCAGCCGGTCCTGATCAGGGCCGACAAGCAGACCGCGTATGAGCACGTCATCAAGGTGCTCGATCAATGCCGCCAGGCGGATATCTGGAATATTTCCTTCGCGGCCGGTCTGGCGGAAAAGGCACCCGGGCCATGAGTCAGAGGATCCTGAAACTGGGATTGTGGCTGGCCGTGGGGGCATGTGCCTTGACGGCGGGCGCCCTTGACCCGCAGGAGCAACTCCAGTTCGCCGACGGTCTTTACGCGCGCGGGATGTGGGATGTGGCGCTGAAGGAGTATCAGGCGTGTCTCGATACCAACCGGGCGGGAGTGGACGCGGTCTTCTATAGGATGGGAGAGTGTTACCGTTCCCTGGGTCGCACGAATGACGCCGAGCAGGCTTACGAAAAGGCCGGCCATGGAGCAACGGGCAGTGATTACCGTTTTCGCGCCGGGTTGCGGCGGGCGGAGTTGATGGAGCTGGCGGGCCGGTCCGCGGACCAGATCAAACTTCTCACGTCATTGCTGAGCCAGACCCCTCCGACTGAACTCGCCGCCGCCTGCCGTTACGCGCTGGGAGCCGCGCAGGAGAAATCCGGCCACGGGAGCGAGGCGATGGAGGCGTACGAGGCGGTGTTGAACCAGTACCCCGACACCCCCTTTGCCTCGTGTGCCGCGCTGGCGCTGGGCGGATTGGTTCGACAGCAGGATGACGGGGCCGGATGGGCGGTGGAATTATTCCTGCAGGCGGCCACCCACCCCGCCTCCCCGCGTCTCGGTGCCGAGTCCTGGTTCCAACTGGGTGACGTTTACTTCCAGCAGAAGCAATACGAGAAGAGCGCGCGGGCCTACGAGAAACTGGTCTCCCTGTACCCGAAGGATGAGCGTACCCAGCCGGCGTCGCTGCCCATGGCGTGGGCGTTCTATCATGCCGGACTGTACGCCGAGACGCTGAAATGCGGTGAGGGGGCCGGGCGCGTGAAGCCGGACGAATGGCTGTACCTCAAGGCCAACAGCGAACGCCAGCTGATGAAGAACGAGGAGGCGGTGGCCACCTACGGGTTGCTGCTGAGTAAATATCCCCAGACCGAGGTCGCGGATAGCGCTGCCTACGAGCGCGCCCTGACCTTGTATAAGATGGGCCATTTCCAGGAGGCCATCCGGCAGGCGAAGGCGTTAACGCTCACCCCGCGGATCAAGAAGGATGTTTACTGGTTGTTGGCCGAGTCGAGCGCGGCGGTGAAAGATGACGCCAGCGCGGTGCAGTACTACCGTCTGCTGCTGGAGCAGTCTGCCGTCTCGGACCTGGCCGCCGATGCGTTGTACCGGCTGGCGCACCTTCTTGAGAAAAAGGGCGAGCCGATCCAGGCGGCCGAATTATTCGGGCAGTTGGTGGATGAGTACCCGCAACATGCACTCGCTCCCCAGGCGTTGTTCGTGGCCGCCGCCTGCCAGGCGAAGGCGAAGAAGCCGGAACAGGCTGTGGCCGTGTGGGCCAGGCTGATCTCGGACTATCCCCAAAGCAAGTTCGTAGAGGAGTCCTATTATCAGAAGGCCATGGGGGAGGCCCAGTTGCGCCGTGACGCCCAGGCCCTGGCCACGCTGGCCGAGTTGATGAGGCGGTTTCCCAAGACAAAGTTCCTGGCGGAAGCGCGGTTCTGGAACGGGACGCTGATGGAGGAGGCCGGAAAACTGGAGGAGGCGGAGATTGAGTTCCGGCGGGCACTGAAGGCGGGACCCGCCGAAGACCTGGAACGGCGAGCCCAGTTCCGGTTGGCGCTGGTGTTGCAGCGCCGGGGCCGTCTGGATGAGGCGGCCGAACTTCTGCAGGGCCTGATCGACTCCCCGTTGCGTGAGCAGTTCACCCCGGAAATCTTGGAATGGCTCGCCGATTATCAGTCCGGCCGGCCGGATTTTCCCAAGGCGGTGCTGGCGGCCGAGGCGCTCATTGCGCGCGCCTCGACTGATGCCTGGAAGCAGATCGGATGGTTCCTGAAAGGCAAAGCGCTTTTGGGGCAGGGGCAGTCGGAGCCCGCCAGGCTGGCCTTCGAAGAGACGGTGGCCCTTGGTATCAAGTCACAGGCCGCCGCCGAATCGTTCCTGCGGCTGGGCGAGATCAACCTGGCGGCGGGCGATGCGGCCAAGGCGAAGGGATACTTCGATCAGGCGGCCACGTTGTCGACGACCGATGACCTCCTGCCTATTCGCGCCAGGGCGTATGCGGGTATTGCGCGCGCTCTCAGGGCGCAGGGTGACCTGCCCGGTGCCGCGAAGCATTTCCTGAGTGTGGCGGTGTTGTTCGATGACGCCACGCTTACCCCCGAGTGCCTTTATGAGGCGGCCGAGACCTTTCGGCAAAGCGGCAGGACGGCAGAGAGCGTCAAGGTAGCCCGCGAACTGGCGGAACGGTACCCCGATAGCGAATGGGCCCGGAAGGCCGCGGAGGCCGGATCCCAGACCAAATAGTCTGGGCGGTCGGCCGGAATGTATTAATTTTGTATCGCATCACGAGATGGGAACAGCCCGATGGTCGACTACAGGGTCAATTTCAGGGGGAAACCTCAGGCTTCCGCGGCGAAGCTCATCTTGAGGCGCATTCATCGCCGTCACCTGTCATGGGGTGGGGTGGCCGTTGTGATTTCGTTGGTATTGCACCTCGTGCTGCTGGTTTTTTTTCCGGGGTTTACGATTTATGGATTGGGTCGGGATCGGATTCCGGACAAACCCAAGCAGACCCCGTTGACGCTTAAGGAGGTCACGCTTCAGCCGGAGCGCCTGGATCCGGAAAAGCGTCCGCCACGCTTCCGCCCTGAGGCGGTGCGGGGATCTTCCGCGGGGGAAGTCAGTTCCGAGGCCGTTGCGTTGCGGAGGGATATGGACCAGGCGGCCGTTGAACCGCGCCCCCTTGATGCGGGGAGCTTGATTGGAGAGCAGCGCAGTCTGGCTGAGCCCGCGCCAGAGGATCGGCCAGTCTGGGAGCCGCGGGAAGAGATTATTGGTATCAATAAGAAGATCGTTCCGGACGAAATCGCCGCCCTGCCGCGACGGTTCATTTCGGCGATTCCCCGCCTGTCCGGGGCTCCGGACATTGTGGTGCCAGCAGACCGGGACAGCCTCACCCGGGGGCTGGTCAGTACGGGCGCCTACTACCTGGTGGATGATCCTTCGCAGTTCTTGTGGGGGCGTCCGGTTTCGGGGGGAGGGGGTGGTGGCGGCGGCGGTTCTTCACGGCCGGTGAACGACATCCTTCGCGATGAATCCCGGAAACTGGTGGAAACTGCGCGGGATCGGGAGGCCATTCTCAAGGCGCTCGAGAAATACCTCAAGGCCGTTATCTATGTCTACCGGACGCCGGCCGATCCCCTTTACGCCTACTGCCGTATCGAGATTCAGCGCCGGACGGACAAAGTCCTGCCGGTGTTGTCCAAAGATTTGCTGCTGGTGCAGGATGCTTCGGCCAGTATTACAGAGCAGAAGCTTCACTTTTGCCGGGAAGGGATGATTCGGGCGCTTGACTTACTGGGGCCGGACGACAGGTTCAATGTGGTTGAGTTTCGCGACAAGGTGGCGCGGTGTTTCCCTGAGTGGGCACCGGTGAATCCCGATACCCTGACGCAGGGGCGGGCTTTTATCATGCAGATGCAATCGGTGGGAAACACGGATCTTTTTGGGTCTCTCAAGGAACTGCTGGAATTGCCGCGGAAACCGGGACGGCCCGTCATCATGGAGGTGGTCAGTGACGGAGTTGCCACCGTCGGGTTGACGGATCGATCAGCGATCATCGAGGCGTTCAGCCGGGAAAACAAGGGGGCGTTATCGGTTTTCACACTGGGGACCTATCCGGGCGCCAATGCCTACCTTCTGGACCTGTTGAGTTACCGGAACCGGGGCGACACCTTTGTGGTCAAAACGGGGCGCTGGGATATTCCTGCGGCGATCGAACGACGGGTGCGGGAGGTCAGCCGGCCGGTCCTGTCGGACGTGCGTTTCCGTTTTGCCGGGCAGACGTACTGCGAGGCCTATCCGACCCTGACAAGCAATCTCTACCTGGATCGGCCGCTGGTGGTGTTCGGACGGTATTCTGTCAAGGCCAGACGGCTTGTTTTTCAGGCCACGGGGCGGGCGGATGACATTGAATGCGATATGGTTTTCGATATTGACCTGTCCAAGGCGATGGACGGCGACAAGGATATCCGAACGAACTGGGGCTGGCAAAAGGCCTACCATTTGATTGGACAGCACCAAAGCGCCAAACAACCTGCTGTTTTGAGAAATTTACGCCAGATAGGCCGGGATTTCGGGTTGGTTGTCCCCTATTTGGATGAGTTGGCGGAATAATGGGGATTCCGGACCGGATGCCGGGACGGCACGCAAGGGTGTTTTTTATGCGATTTGCGTTTGACGGGCGTGCCGTATTGAGCCATCATGGGAATATAGATGGACTATTGTGTTGGCGTAGTCGGTTACCATTGGGAGGGTTCGGATGAAAATGTTTGCGAAGCTGATGATGGTGGCGGTGATGGGGTCTCTGGTCATTGGTGGACGGGCGCTGGCCCAGGAGAGGGCGGTTGATCCGTGGTCGTTATCGGCAACCCTCGGCAGCCAGTTCTCGGACAATCGTGACGGGACTGCGGACGGCAAGGAAAGCAATGTGGATGTCAGCCTGACTCCGCGCGTCGATCTGCGGTGGCGTGATGGGGAGCGGTCCCTATTGGATTTATTTGTGATGCCTTCGATTAAATGGCATAGCAATCCGCGATCGGAAGACACCGGTAACCCCCAGAACGACAGTGAGTTATTTGGCGCGGTCGGGGTGGACGGAATGCACCATTTTACACCGCGTGTCGCGATCAAGGCTGGCGATGGGTTGTCGTACAATGACGATCCTGAAATCTCGCAGGGCGGCGCCAGTGTGCGGCAAAGCGCCTCGCATTGGCTGAACGATGCGCATGCGGGGGCGGATGTGGAGATAACCGAGAAGGTGGGGGCATCGCTGACGGGGTCCAGTCTGACGAAGCGGTATACGGACAATGCGGTGGCGGAGAATCAGGATGAAGACACCTATAACGTCGAGACCGCCCTTAAGTATATGACGGGATCTGGTTGCGCCCTTTTCGGCGTGGTCGGTTTAACGGACTTCAATGCGAAATCATCCGGTGCGGGTGCGCGCAATCGTGGCTCCAGTGTGATGTCGTACGGAGTCGGCTTGGAACGCCTGTTCAGCCCCGACGTCAGCGGTAAAGTTTCCGGCGGCTATCAGACGGCGGAATACGATGATGACACCGTCGATGGAACCGAGACGTGGAATGGAAACGCCGAGATGACCTTCCGTGCGGCTTCTCCGACCCGTTTTCGCGTGGGAGGATCCTACGGGTATTACTCACCGAACGTGCGCCCGTACTCGATTCAGACGTTGAAGGCGATATCGGGCGCCGTCGATCATGACGTGTTGTCCGAGAGGCTCACCGTGACCCTTCGCGGTCAATACAGCGAAGGCGAATACCAGGCTGAGGGCGCCGATTTGCCGGGCGGGGTGGACAAACTCACCACGGTCGGATTGAGCGGTCGCTATTGGATGAATCGCAACTGGGCCGTTCAGGCGGGTTACACCTACGAGAACTGGGATTCCGATCTTCGCGACTCTTTCGATCGGAATTTGGTGGACGTTGGGGTTACCGCCCGACTGTAGTTCGAGCTGCCTTCTCCGGGTCTTGAATGCGAGATCGATTGGCGGGGCAGGTTGACGTGAGCAGCGCTGGTGAGGCTTGTCGGCCTCACCAGCTTTTTTCGGAAGGTACGCCGCATGGCTGAGACGACCCAGGAAACCGCGCATTTCATGGACTACTGGCGGATGATCAAATCCCGCAAGGAAGTCATCATCGCCGTTTTTCTGTTCGTGGTCCTGTCCGGCGTTGTCATCACGTTGTCGCTGCCCAAGGTCTACATGGCCTCCACCCGGATTGCGGTCCGGCCGGACAATGCCAATATCCAGCCGTTCCAGTTCAAGCAGCAGCAGCAGATGATGACGATGTACGACATGTACTTCCTGCGGACGCAGTTCGAAATCATCCAGTCGCATCCGATCCTCTACGAGGTGATTCGCAACCTGCGTCTCCAGGAGCAGTTCGGGAAGATGTATTCCGAGAACGGCAGTCCGATCTCCCAGGCGGAGGCCTACAGGATCCTGAATTCGAGCATGAAGGTGCAGCAGTATCGCGATACAAACCTGATCGAGCTTCGCATTTACCGGAGCACCCGGCGAAGCGATAAGGAAACAGCCTGCCGCGACGCGGCGCGTATCGCCAATGAGATTGCCTCGGTGTATCGCGATTACCGGATGAAGCAGAACCGTGATGAAACCGCGCGCAGCGTCGTTGCCATCAAGGAAGCCTACCTCCTCCAGCAGAAAAAGGTGGAGGAGGCGGAAACCAGGCTTGAAGAGTTGCGTAAGAATCTGAAGGTGAACGTCCTTTCCGGAGCGCAACTCGGATCGGTGTCCTCCCTGGACAATGCGAGGCTGGAGAGGCTTGAGATCAACCGGATCAACGCCCGCAAGGAGATGCTGGACCGTCAGACGCGATTGGAAGCGCTGAGGCGGTTGCAGGGGAGCGACCTGATGTATTCCTCCGCCTTTGTGATTCAGGACCCCACCCTCACCACGTTACGGCAGCAACTCACCGAGGCCGAGACGATTCTTAAGCGGAAGCAGGATACGTTTGGCGAGCGGCATCCGGATGTGCTCAGCTCGGTATCGACGGTGAAGGATCTGCAGCAGAAGATCTCGGAGACGCTCAAGGGGCAGATTCTCGGTTTGCAAACCGACTACGAGATCGCCAAGCGTGATTTTGAGGCGGCGGACAAGGATCTTTCCGAGGCCAAGACGAGCGATATCGACGCCCACGGCGAGCGCTATCTGCCGTTTGCGAAGGCGGAGAGCGAGATCGTTCGTCAGCGCCAGATTCGGGACACGCTCGAAACCCGCATGGTGCAGGAATCCATCGAGCTGGAACTGCCCCGTACTCCGGTGGATGTGGTGGATCCCGCCGAGGCCCCGGAGGAGACCGATCCTGTCAGCCCAAAACTGATTCTCAATGTCGTGCTGAGCATCGTCATGGGGTTGATGTGTGGGGTGGGGCTGGTGTTTTTCATCGAGTACGTGGATACCTCCGTCAAGACCGTTGAGGATATTGAGCAGTTCATCGGCGCCTCGATCATCGGGATTATTCCCCAGAAGGTTCGGTCGTTGACGGAGGAAGGGTCCGACAGTCCGCATGCCGAGGCCTACCGTGTTCTGCGCATGAACATGGAACTGTCGAAGAAATTGAGCGGGGGCAATACCCTGTGCCTCACCAGTGGCGGGGCGGGGGAGGGCAAATCGCTGACCCTGTTCAACCTGGCGTGTGTGTGCGCCCAGGCTGGGAAGACGGTTCTGGTGATCGATTCGGATATGCGGCGGCCCACTCAGCATAAGATGTTCAAGGTTCCGAATCAGCATGGCTTGGCGGACATTCTACTGGACCGGATGACCGTCGATCAGGTGATTATCAAGGGAAGCGTTCCCGGTATTGACTTTATTCCGAGTGGAAAGTTGCCCTCGGTGTCGCATGGGGCCCTGAATGCGCAGCGTTTGCGGGATATTATCGGGCAGGTGCGAACCCGGTACGATTACGTGTTCTTTGATTCGCCGCCCATTATGGGCGTGAGTGATGCGTCGATCCTGTCCAGTGAAGTGGACGGGGTATTGCTGGTAATTCAGCACCGCAGCTATCCCCGCGCGGTGTCGGGGCGTGCCAAGGCGATGATTGAGAATGCTGGCGGGAATCTGGTCGGTGTCGTCCTGAATAACCTGAATGTGGCCCGCGATTACTACTACTACTATAGTTCATACTACTCCAATTACTCGTATGGTAAGCCGAAGGACCGGCGCGCGGAGCGGGCGGCAAAAGCGCTTGAAGATCAACAGGTTGCTGGAAAGACAGGGCCCGGCGGGCGGGTGACGGGCGGATGATGACGCTTGTCAAGAATTCAGGCAGCCGGTTGGCGGGACTCGTTGTGGTCCTGATGATCCTGTGTGTCGTCAGCGGCTGCGTCACGCGTCCGGGCGGCAGCCCGATTGAGCCCTATCGCCCCCTGGCCAAACCGGTGCTGCCTGACAACGTTCCCGCCGAGACGGTTTCCGCGCGCGAGGCTGAGCCGCCTGCGGTGGCAACGAATGTTTTTCCGGCCGGCGACGGGGATAATCTGGGGCGTACGCTGCGAAGTGGCGATCGGCTGGTGGTCATGATCCACGCACCGCCGGAACCTTTCAACTCGCAGCATGTGGTGGATGAGAAGGGGCGGATCAACCTTCCCTACATCGGCGCGGTTATCGTTGCGGGAAAGTCCTGTTCGCAGGCCCAGATGGATATCGAGAAGGAATACATCGATCAGAAATATTACAAGACCGTCACCGTGATTATTGTTCCTCCTGAAAGCGAGTATTCTGTATCCGGCGAGGTATTGCGCCCCGGGCCTTATCCTTTGACCCGTAATCTTACGGTTTTGCAGGCACTGGCGCGTGCCGGTCGCTTTACGGAATATGCGGATCCGACGAAGATCCGGCTGATCCGCGGCTCCGACATCGTCACGATCAACGCCAAGGCCATTACCATGGGCACGCAGAAAGATATAACGATCATTCCGGGTGATGTGATTGAAGTCCCCAAAACGTGGTACTAAAGGCATAGTGCGGGGAACTTGACGTATTGGGCGGGCTGAGCGATAATTCCGCAGATAGGTTTCTTTGGCTTGAAGAGTGGGTCACGAAAAAGGAGGAGAGCAGATGAGCAGATTGATGGCATTGGGTATGGCGTCGGTTCTGGTGATGTTACCAATTCTCGGGCTCGCGGAGACGCCTGCGGAAAGGGCCGCCAAAGCCGCCTCGGAGGCGGCCACCTCCCTCAAGAAGGGGCAGGATGCTTTGGCTCAAGGGCAAGCGGAAGCCGCGAAGGCTTTGGCCGCTGTGACCGCTGCGGAAGCCGCCCTGACAGCGGCCCAGGCGTCAGGCGATGCGGCGAAAATCGCGGAGGCCCAGGCGGCCCTGGATAAAGCGAAGGCGGAGCGCGAAGTCGTCGACAAGCGGGTCGCCAAACTGAATGACCTTCTCGCCAAGTTGACGGCTCTGGCTGATCAGGCCAAGGCGGCCGCTGAGGCGGCCGCTACGGCGGCGAATCCGCAGGAGGCGGAGAATGCCGCCCGTAAGGCCGAGCGTCTTGCCCGTCAGGCGCAGCGTGTCGAAGCGAGGATGGAAGGTGCATTGGTCTGGAATCCGCCGGGTGGTCCTGTTGTGACCACGACGACCACCACGACCACTACCACGACGCAGCCTTCGCCGACCCCGGTGGGGGATCTGTAAGACACTTTGGTTCCTGATGAAGGAATGACGAAGGCCTCTCCGTAAGGCGAGGGGTCTTCTTTTTTTTGGGGGGGGCTATGAGACTTCTGACCCGCTCCAGTTCGGATCAATGGTTTGTGGCCATGGTGGGTGTTGGTCTTCTCGCGATGTCCGCCCTCGGGGTGGTTCATGGTTCGCGGGCCGCCCTGGCGCAAGATTGTTACCGCCGCGCCAAGTACGGCGCCGCGTCCGGGGATGTGGGCCAGATCCTGGTGTTGGCCCGTCGCGCGTACGCCTGGTATCCGTTGAATTACCGCTTCAGCATTGAGGCCGCCGAGAAGGCGTACCGGGCGGCTGAAACAGGGGGCGAGTCGACCCGGAAGGACTTGAGGCTTCAGTCCCAGTTTTGGTGCGAGCGGGGTGTGGTTCAAAACCGATGGAAGAGTCAACTCCGCCGTTTGAAAACGCGGTTCTTGTGGGAGTCCTCACCATCGGAGGCGATTCGCTATTGGGAAGCCCACACGGATTGGCAGTTCTGGGAGCCGTACAATCATGCGGTTCTGG
>JBAXWO010000109.1:0-7291 GCA_037128375.1 bacterium | reverse complement strand
TCTCCGCTCTCCAACCGGTCCATCGCGTTCGCATATTCGTGCTCGAGTTCCACGAACTTCTGCTGGTGCTCGCCGATGATCTCCTGGATCTTGATCTGGATCGGACTGCTCTCAATCGCGATGTGGGCACTCTCCGCCGCCAGCTTGCGCAGCAGTGTTTTTGTGATCTTCCGGTTCGCCGGGATGATGATTTCGCTCGTATCGGCGTTGACGACATCCAGCGGGATCTTCTCGCCCAGCAGAATGTTGCTCAGCGCCTCAGTCAGCTGATCCACCAGCTCCTGTTTCTTGCTCTGGTGCTCCTGCGCGGCATTCTTGGATTGGCGCTTCCGCTCCGTGGGCGTCATTTTCTCCCGGGCGATGTCCTTGTGCGCGGACACCTTGACGTCCATGACGATCCCGTACGTTCCGCTCGAGACGGTCAGTGATGTATCCCGCACGTCCGCCGCTTTTTCACCAAAAATGGCGCGCAACAACCGCTCTTCCGGAGCCAACTCGGTCTCGCTCTTGGGGGTGATCTTGCCCACCAGAATGTCATCGGGCTTCACTTCCGCCCCAACGCGAATCACCCCATCGGGACCCAGGTTCCGCAACGCATCCTCCCCGACGTTGGGAATGTCACGCGTAATCTCCTCGGGGCCCAGTTTCGTATCGCGGGCGCCGACCTCGAACTCCTGGATGTGGACGGAGGTGAACACATCATCACGCACCACCCGCTCACTGATGAGAATGGCGTCTTCGAAGTTGTAACCGCACCACGGCATGAACGCGACCAGAACGTTCCGCCCCAGCGCCAACTCACCCTGCGATGTCGCCGGACCATCCGCCAGCACGTCGCCCGCACGAATCTTCTGCCCCAGTTTTACGACCGGCTTCTGATTGACGCACGTTCCCGCATTGGAACGCATGAACTTGTTAAGGGCGTAAGTCCGCTCGTTATCCTTCTTGGCCTTGCCCTTGCCCTCGCCGCCGACCACGACCTTGTTGGCCG
Organism: bacterium; assembly: GCA_037128375.1. Lineage (GTDB taxonomy): Bacteria > Verrucomicrobiota > Kiritimatiellia > CAIKKV01 > CAITUY01 > CAMBRF01. Next base: position 6,300 of record JBAXWO010000109.1, on the reverse strand, counting down.
ACACATAGGTCACCACGCCCGATTCCTCGGCCAGCATCAAGACACCGGAGTCGCGCGCAATCCGTGCTTCCAGACCGGTCGCCACAAAGGGACGCTCCGTCTCCAGCAACGGCACAGCCTGGCGCATCATGTTCGAGCCCATCAGGGCGCGATTGGCGTCATCGTGCTCCAAAAAGGGAATCAAGCCGGCCGCCACCGAAACCACCTGTTTGGGCGACACGTCCATGTATTCCGCTTTTTCCTTGAGCACTTCAAGAAAATCGCCGCGGTGCCGGACCGCAATCGTATCCCGCGCAATGCGACTCTTGGAGTCGAGCGGGGTATTGGCCTGCGCAATGACAAACTTTTCCTCCTGATCGGCGCTCAGGTAATCGACCTCATCGGTCACAACCCCCTTGACGACCTTCCGGTAGGGAGCCTCGATGAACCCGTATTCATTGACCCGCGCATAGATTCCCAGCGAGGAAATCAATCCGATGTTCGGACCTTCCGGCGTTTCGATCGGACAAATACGACCGTAATGGCTACTGTGGACGTCACGCACCTCGAAGCCGGCGCGCTCACGACTCAAGCCGCCCGGACCGAGGGCGCTCAAACGCCGCTTATGGGCCAGTTCCGAGAGCGGATTGGTCTGATCCATAAACTGGCTCAACTGGCTGCGACCGAAGAAATCCTTCACCACAGCGGACAGGGTCTTGGGATTAACCAGCCGCTGGGGCGTCAGGGTTCCGGTGGCGGGATCAAAAAGCGTCATGCGCTCCCGTACCAGGCGTTCCGCACGGGCCAACCCGATGCGGCACTGGTTTTCAATCAACTCCCCGATCGTCCGCAAACGGCGACTGCCGAGGTGGTCGATATCATCCACCATGCCCTGCCCATTGCGGATGCTGATCAGGTAGCGTATGGCCGCGATCAGGTCCACGCCGTCGGGCCTCAACACGCGGGGCTCCTCCTCCTTGGTCACCGTGATGAACGCTTCCTTGCCCTTCGCGTCCTTCTTGGCCATGATCTCCATAATCAGGCTCGCGGCGTCGCTGATCTCCTTGGCCAGCTTCTGGTTGATCTTGTAACGACCGACGCGGCCCAGATCGTAGCGCCTGGCATCGAAAAACAAGCGCTTCAGGAGTTGCCTTGCATTCGAGACCGTGGCCGGGTCGCCGGGCCTCAAGCGCAGATAGATATCCTTGAGGGCATCATCCATCGAGTGCGTGGGATCGGACTTCACGCTCTTCAGCATGATGCCGCCGTCCCAGGAAACGTCCACGAGATCCACCTCTTTAAAACCGGCGGCCTTCATCTGCGAGATCACGTTCTCGGAAAGCGGCTCGTATTTGCGCGCCAGAACCGTCTGGGAGTCGACGTCAATGACATCATCACGAAAGACAAATCCGGCCAACTTGTCCGCGGCGATCGTTTCGCTCAGCTTGAATTTGCGAATCGTGTAGAACAGCGCCAGAAGATCTTCATCCGTGCCATATCCCAACGCCCGCAGGAAGGTCGTGGCCAGAAACTTACGCCGGCGGTGACGGCGATCCAGATAGATCCACAAAAGGTCCGACGCATCGAACTGAACCTCCACCCAGGATCCCCGGTCCGGAATGATTCTGAACGAATACAGCATGGAACCGCTCGAATGCACCGATTCTTCGAAGCAGATTCCCGGCGAACGATGCAACTGGCTGACGATAACCCGCTCGGCCCCGTTGACGACAAACGCTCCCTGCGCGGTCATCAGCGGAATTTCGCCCATGTAGACGCTTTCCTCGCGAACTTCTTCGCCGTCCTTCAACCGGAAAGTCACCTGCAGGGTACCGGCATAGGTCTGCCCCTCGCGCAGTACTTCGTAAGGGTCCGCCTTGGGCCTTGAGAACTCGTACTTCACGAAATCAAGCACGTAACGCCCATCGTAACTCTCGATGGGGAAGACCTCCTTGAATACCGCCTGCAATCCCATTGGCTTGCGACTGCCCGGCGGCACATCAAGTTGGAGGAAATCCTTATAAGACGCCGTCTGAATTTCGATCAGATTCGGCGGCTCGATTACATCAACCAGTTTCCCGAAGTTCGTTCGCTCAACCATTCAGCACCTGTTGCACCGGTTTTCAAGGACACCTACACCGCGGCCTGCAAACCGCCCGCCGTACCCGTCTAACACGGGAACGACTACTTGATCTCGACGGTAGCGCCGGCCTTTTCAAGGACTTCCTTGAGCTTGGCCGCCTCGTCCTTGCTCACGCCATCCTTGACCGTTTTCGGAGCGCCTTCAACCAGGTCCTTCGACTCCTTCAGCCCCAAACCCGTGATCGTGCGGATTTCCTTGATGACGCCGATCTTGTTGCTGCCGGCACCCGTGAGGACAACCGTGAACTCGGTCTTTTCCTCAACCGGAGCCGCCGCCGCCGCGCCGCCGCCCGCCGCCATCATCGCCATGGGTGCCGCCGCGGTCACGCCGAGACGCTGCTCCAGGGCCTTGACCAACTGCGAAAGCTCGAGCACGCTGATGCTCTCGATGTACTTCACGACTTCTTCCATCTTCGCTTCCAACTTGATTTCTTCAGACATGATATGTTCTCCCTTCTCTCAACATCACTTCGTTGCGTTCTTCTTATCTTCAATCGCCTTCAACACGTACACGATGGTTGAAACCTTCTGTTTCATCACACCCACCAGACGCGACAACGGAGCCGCGATGGTCCCGACCACCTGGCCCAACAAGACCTCGCGAGGCGGAAGTTCCGCCAAGGCATCAACCTGGGCGGCCGTCAAAACAAGGTTGCCCATCACCCCTACCTTCACGGTCGGCATGCCGTTGACGCCCGAGAATTTCTTGAGCGTCTTGGCGGCCTGAACCACGTCGGCGCCCGTCACGATCGCCGATTGCCCCTTAAGTTGCGGACCCAGAGCCTCCCAGCCCTTCTCCTTCGAAATCAACTGCAACAGGCGGTTCTTAACCACCTGCACCCGGGCACCGGTCTTCTTCAACTGGCGGCGCAAGTCCGAAAACTGCTCCACTTTCAGACCACGGTATTCCGCCACGAGCACAAAGGATGAACCGTTGACCCGGGCGCTAATTTCGTCATAAATCGATTTTTTTTCTAATCTCATCGCACCCGTCCCCTTGACTAGTCCCGCACGTCCACACGAAGGCCAACGCCCATCGTGGAACTCAACGTGCAACGCTTGATGAATACACCCTTCGTTGAAGCCGGACGAGCCGAACGGATCGCCGCGATCACCGCCGTGGCGTTCTCGATCAACTTCGCCTCCTCGAACGACAATTTTCCGAAGGGCACCTGGCAGTTTCCATTGCGGTCCATCCGGAATTCCACGCGACCGGCCTTGCTCTCACGAACCGCAGCCGCCGTGTCGTCAGTCACCGTCCCGGTCTTCGGATTCGGCATCAAGCCGCGGGGACCGAGAACTTTACCGAGTTTCCGGACTTCCTTCATGGCGTCCGGGGTGGCAATGGCAATGTCGAAATCCGTCCATCCTCCCTTAACCTTCTCGATCATATCCTCGTTGCCCACATGCTCAGCACCGGCGGCACGGGCCGCGTCTGCGGCCGCGCCGGACGCAAACACCAGCACCCGGACCGTCTTGCCTGTGCCATGGGGCAGACCGACCGTACCGCGAACGGTCTGGTCTGTCTTCTTCGCGTCGACGCCGAGACGTATGGCCAACTCGGCTGTTTCATCGAACTTGGCTGTTTTGTGTGCCTTCAGGAAGCGAATCGCTTCCGCCAGGTCGTACACCTTGGCTTCCGCATCCTGCTTAATCTTCAAATATCTTTTTCCGTGAGTGGCCATGGCTAGCGAATCACCTCGATTCCCATGCTGCGTGCCGTCCCCTCGACCATGCGGGCGGCGTGGTTTTCATCCGTTGCATTCAAATCATTCATCTTGGTTCGCACGATCTCCAGAATTTGCTCAGCCGTCACCTTGCCGACCTTGTCGCGATTCGGCTGGGCAGAACCCTTGGCCAAACCCGCGGCGCGCTTCAGCAGCGAGGAAGCCGGGGGGCTCTTGGTGATGAACGTAAACGACCTATCCTGGTAGACCGTGATGATCACCGGAACCACCAGTCCCGTCAGCTTCTGGGTCGCTGCGTTAAACTGCTTGCAGAATTCCATGATGTTCACGCCATGCTGACCCAACGCCGGGCCAACGGGAGGCGCCGGGTTAGCGGCCCCAGCCGGAATCTGCAGCTTGATTTTGCCTGTTACTTTCTTTGCCATATCACTCCTCTATCCCCACATTCCGCCAGTCCGGCGCCACGCGCCGGACCATCAGGCGGTTCGATGGAGGGTCACTGCCGTTCCACCTGCCAATATTCGAGCTCCACGGGAGCTGTACGCCCGAAAATCGCCACGGAAACCTTCAATTTCCCGCGGTCCGCGTCCATCTCCTCCACGACACCCGTGAAATTCATAAACGGGCCATCCGTAATCTTGAGCGTTTCCCCGATCTCGTAGATGACCTTTGGCTTGACTTTCTCTTTCTTCTCTTCCATCTGGAACAAGAGGACATCGACCTCCTCAGCCCGGAGAGGCGCCGGCCGTTCCCCGCCGACAAACCCGATCACACCGGGTGTCTCACGAATGAAATACCAAACCTTCTCCACCAGCTGGCGAGTGCCATCGTAGAGCCCCGCATGCACCAAGACGTAGCCCGGGAAAAACTTGCGGGTGATCGTGCTCTTGACCCCCTTCTTCACCTCGGAGACTTTCTCCGTCGGAATCAGAACCTGATCCAGATAGTCCCGCAACTCTTCCTTGTCCAAACGACGCTCAATGCTCTCCTTGACCTTCGCCTCCTGGCCGGTCAACGTGTGAAGCACAAACCACTGTTTTTCGCTCATGAAAACCCCGGAACTATTGGTCGCTAGCGCGCGAGAAGACCTATTATTTTGGCCAAAACCGTGTCGCACACCGACACGAATACGGCGAATAACACCACCGAAATAATCACCACAACAGTGGACTCCAACAGTTCACTGCGCGACGGCCATGTAGACTTATGCAGCTCGTCCCGGACTTCCCCCAGAAAAAGCCGCACCGCCCTCATACTGTCCGTTACTTTATTCATGGCACCTCATCCGGCTCAAATGGCAGGGCAGGAGGGACTTGAACCCCCAACAACCGGTTTTGGAGACCGGTACTCTGCCAGTTGAGCTACTGCCCTAAGACAGGCCAACCCTCCCGCTTTCCGCGGATTTAACGGGTTTCCTTATGAGTGGTATGCTTCTTCTCGAACCGGCAATACTTCTTGATCTCCAACCGGTCAGGAGTCAGCCTCTTGTTCTTCGTCGTCGTATAGTTCCGACGTTTGCACTCCGTGCACGCCAGAATCACCTGTTCCCTTGGCATTGCGAACCATCCTTACAGTGCATCGCGCGGCGGCCTCTCGGCTCGCCGCTCCGCACGGCTGCCCGGCGCACGGCCGGCTCGTCGTTACTTGACAATTTCCGTCACGGTACCCGCACCAACCGTCCGGCCACCCTCACGAATGGCGAACCGCATGGACTTCTCCATGGCAATCGGCGCAATCAACGTCACGCTCATGCTGATATTGTCGCCCGGCATGACCATCTCCACGCCCTCAGGCAGCGTCACATCGCCGGTCACATCCGTGGTCCGGAAGTAGAACTGGGGACGATAGCCCTTGAAGAAAGGCGTATGACGTCCGCCTTCGTCCTTGCTCAACACATAAACTTCGCACTTGAACTCGGAGTGCGGATTGATCGTTCCCGGCTTCGCCAGAACCTGCCCGCGCTCCACGTCTTCCTTCTTGGTGCCACGCAGCAGGCAGCCGACATTGTCGCCCGCCTGGCCCTGATCCAACAGCTTGCGGAACATCTCCACGCCCGTGCAGGTCGTCTTAACCGTGGGTTTCAGCCCGACGATTTCAACTTCCTCGCCGACCTTGATGATGCCACGCTCAATACGCCCGGTCACCACCGTGCCGCGACCTTCGATCGAGAATACATCTTCGATCGAGAGCAGGAACGGCTGATCAATCACGCGAACCGGCTCCGGAATGAAGGTGTCCAACGCAGTCATCAAGGCCTTGATGCTCTCACATCCGGGATCGTCGGCTGTAACCGCCTGAATCGCCTTCAACGCGCTCCCGCGAATGATCGGCGTGGTGTCGCCCGGAAAATCATACTTCGAAAGCAATTCGCGGATTTCCAACTCGACCAGGTCAAGCAGTTCGGGATCGTCCACTGTGTCCACCTTGTTAAGGAACACGAGCACGGCCGGCACACCCACCTGACGAGCCAACAGAATGTGCTCACGGGTAT
>JBAXWO010000108.1:0-7344 GCA_037128375.1 bacterium | reverse complement strand
GCCTTTTCCGGGCATCCGTCATGAAGCAATAGCCGCCGCCGGAGTTGGAGATCATACCGTAGAAATTCTGGGTGCCCAAGTAGTTGATCCAGGGCAATGGCGTGTCCGGACGCTGGATCACATATTCCTTCTTCGCTGTATCAAAATAACCGTATTTCACTCGTTTATCTCCCGTAACTGTGTGGAGCCGAACCCGCCTGGGCTCAAGCGGCGAATAGATTACCCGATCCTGTCCCCAAACGCAACAGGCGGTTTTGGGGATGTCGGGGGCTTTTCAAAAGCGGAGAGTATGAAGAAAGAATATCACATCATCGATAGTGCGTATTCCTGTATGCGTATGTCCCGGCTCTGAATGGTAAGGGATACCCGAATCGGCTGGGTTTCAAACTGTTATATGAAAAGGTGAACGGTCGGTGCTGTTGGCGCACTTCCTGCTAAGAGCAAGCCACTATGCGTATGCGGATCCATGAAAGAGAAATTCCGGGCAAGCTGCGAAGGGTCATCGGGGTCCGTGTGATGACGGTGCTCTTCGTTTGTTCAGGCTTGATGGTGCGCGCGGCGGATGTGGAAGAGGCCCAGTACAATGTGGTTGTCACCCTCTACAACGCCGGACAGTGGGAAACGGCGCTGAAGAAGATTGTCGAGCGGGAAGCCCTGCCGGACCTTACCGAAGCCCATCGCGCCCGGTACCAGTATGCCCGGGGACTGGCATATGAGAAGGGCGGCAAGACCGACGATGCGCGCAAGGCTTACGCCACGCTGATCGAGAAGTACCCCCATGCCGCCGAATGTCGCAAGGCGGGACTAGCGATCCTGTATATGGACTACGCGGCCGCGCAGTTCGATGCGGTCATCCAGCGCTATGAGAAGATCGACAAGAACAGCTTGGAAGCCGCCGACAAGCGCAATGCGGCCGTGATGTATGCCGAAGCGCTCTATGCCGGGAACAACATCAAGCCTGCGCTGAAGGCCTACCAGGCGGCCCTGGCACTGGGCGCCGACCGGGCGGCCATGGCGGTCAAACTCTTCGATCTCTACTACCGCGCCGAACAATACCAGGCTCTGCTCGACCTGTCCGTCGGTGGCGTTCCGGGAGTCAAGGAAGACATGGCGGCCATGGTCCGCGCCGAGGCGTTCCTGGCCCTGAACAAGCCAGCCGAAGTCGAGAAGGAGGCGATCAAGGTGCCGGCCGGCAGCGACCTCTATCCGCGCACTTGCTTTACGCTTGCCCAGTCCTTCATCAGGTTGAACCGGCTGAAGGACGCCACGGTCCCCCTTGAGACGGCGGTCCGGGACATGAAGAATCCGCCTGCGCCGCCGGCGGCACTCTTGGCTCTGAGCGAATGCCTGCTCGCCGGCGGTCGCACCAATGATGCCGAGAAGGTTCTTCAGCAGGTGATGGAGAAGGCCGGCAATCTGCCGGACCGAGAGAAGCAGGACCTTCTCGCGCAGGCCGCACTTTTGAAGATTCGCCTGGCCAGCGACTCCGGCGACGCGCGCCGCCTGATAAAAGTCATCGCCGAAACGCGGGACTATCTTCCGAAGGACAAGCTTCCCGAAGTGCTTTATCTCAAGGTTTTCGGCCTGGCCCAGGCGTCCGATGAGGCTTCGCTGCTGCCGTCGATGAAGGACGATTATCCGCTTCTTCAAGGCACGCCCCGCGAAGGCGCGGCGACCCAGATTTATTTTGCAGCCCTGAAGAAGGCCAAACGCATGGATGAGGGGCTGAAGCTGCTCGAGGAATTCCTGATGCGTCAGCCTGGCAGCGCCGAGGCGCCGCGGGCGCGGCTGGAGATTGCCAACGCCGCCCTCCAGAAAGAGGACTACGCAAAGGCCCGCGCGCTCTTCAAGGATCTCCTGGCCGGAGCCAGCGCGAGGAAGACGCTCGGCGCTGAAGCCTATCACGAAGCGCTGTATAACAGCGCCGTGGTCGCGGTCAAACAGAAGGAAAACGACGAGGCCATCAAAACGTTACAGGCGTTGGAGCAGGCGAAGCCGAATCCCGGTCTTCTTGACAAGGGGCTTCGTCTGCTGGGGCAGATTTACGCGGCCAAGAGCGATTACAAGAACGCGGCCGAGATCTGGAAGCGTATCCTGGCCGGCGGCAAGGTTGAGAAGGAGGGCGAGCTGCGCGAGCAACTGGCGAAAGCGCTCTTCGCCAACGGCGATTTCGCCGGATCCCGCATCCAGTTCGAAGCCGCCTGCCCGCTCCTGGGGGGCGAGGCCAAGCTGGCGCGCGACAGCCGAGAAACCTGGGCCCGTGCGCTTTTCAATGCCGGCGATTTTCCGGGAGCCGCCGCCCAGTACGGGGCGTTGCACGAGTCTTTCAAGGATGTGCCGGCTTACGCCTACGAAGCTGCCGTCAGCTACGAACGCGCGACGAACTGGACGGAGACCGTGAAATGGTATGCCGTTGCGGACAAGGACAGAAAGGCCCTGCCGGAGGCCTACGCCGCCGCGCTCGACGCCAGCCTGGCCAAAGCCCGGCTCCAGGCGGGTTCGGGGGACCAGGGTCTCTCCTACTGGTTGTCCCAACTGGGCACGAACGTACCCGGCGGCGCCTTCGAGGCCGCCGTCGCTGTGCTGGCTAGGACAACCGCTGCGGCCAGCGCCTCGGACAGCGTGCGCACGCGGCTCGAAGCGTTGATGAAAGACTACGCTCCGAACGGTCCGCGCTACTATGCGTCGGGGTCCCTCCTTCTGCAGTGGCTGGCCTCGAACGACAAGAAGACCGACCTCAAGAAATGGGCCGACAAACTGGCTGCGGACTTGGCGGCCAACGAGGCGGCCCTGCCGCCCAAGACCTTCGGTTCCACGCTCGCCCCCGCTATGATTCATTTCTTCCGGGGTGAAGCCGACCGGCTGGCCGGCAGCTACGCCGATGCGCTGGCGTCTTACGAGACCGTGCTCGCCGCCTATCCCTACAACGAATGGCCCGATGCCGCGGGCTACCGCGCGGCGGAATGCTATGCCGCGCTGGGCGACAAGACGACAGCGGTGAGCAAATGGAACGAGGTAATCAAGTCTGCAGGGACATCACCGGGTTCCGCCAAGTGGCGGGAACTGGCGGCCCAGAAAGTAAAAGCACCCCAAGGAGAATAGAGCATGAGCTGGATAGCAAACACCATCGATATGTGCGTCAAGGGCGGTATTTTCATGATTCCACTCGGGGTGGTGGCGCTGATTGCCATCGCCCTCTTCATCGAGCGTCTGATCTACCTCCGCCGGAACAAGATCAACGGAGATAAGTTCCATTTCGAGTTGCGCTCGGCGCTCAAGGACAACTCGCTGGATCAAGCGATCATTCTGGCCGCGCGTACCAAGGGAATGATCGGGCGCGTGATCGGGGAGGGGCTTCAGAGGATCAAGGATGGCGAGAGCGATATTGAGGCGGCCACGGAAAAGGTGATCCTGTCCGAGATGGTTTCCATCGAGAAGTCGCGCGGGTGGTTGGTCAACATGTCCCAGATCGCGCCCCTGCTGGGCATCTTGGGCACCGTCTGGGGACTCGTGGTGGCCTTCATCGCGATCGAACGTACAGCCGCGACCGATCCTCGGAATCTGGCCAGCGGTATCTACCAGGCGCTCATCACCACCGTGGCGGGACTCCTCATTGCAATTCCCGTCCTGATTGCTCTGGAGTATATTCGCAAGGAAACCAACCAGATACTGCATCTGCTCGATATCTACTTAGCGGAAATCAAGGAATGGCTGGGCCGGCGTGGGAGGGCGGTGAGCAACCATGGCTAAGCTCAAGCGGCACGAAATACCGGAGAACGACTCCATCAACATGACGCCGATGATGGATGTCATTTTCCAACTGCTCGTGTTTTTCGTTCTGTCGTCCAGCATTACCAAACCGACGCAGATCGAGCTGCAGTTGCCGGATTCGACCAGCGGCGTCAAGTCGGCCAACGAAGAACGATTGGTGATCACGTACCGGATGAAAGACGCGCAACCCGAGATCACCCTGAATTCCCAGGTAATGACGTCACTTGACAAGCTTGGCGAAGCCCTGAGGCAAATGTCCGGGCCGGCGGCGAAACAACCGGTCGACATCCAGATTGACAAGGCGGTTCCTTATCAGGATGTCGTGGCCGTCATGGATGCGGTTCGTGATGCCGGCTTCCCGAAGTTCTCCCTGCTGACGCTCGCAAAATCCAGAACAGGAACTCCCTAGATGGCCGACAACGCCTCCAGACCTTCCGTTCACGACGCCAACAGGGTACGCATCCTGGGCCGCGTGGCTGGCGTGGAGGCCTGCGAAGTGGTCACCGGCAGCGACGAGATTCGAATAGGCGCCGGGACCGACAACGACTTGGTGATGTGTGATCCTCTGGTGCCTTCCCGCGCGTTCACGCTGGTCCGTCACAAGCATCACTGCGACAGCACCCACGAAGCCTGTACGAACGTGTGGATCATGGAAGCCCATCCCGATGCGCGGGTCTTTCTCAACCATCGGCACACGCAGCGCGACAAGGTGATTTTCGGCGACATCATCACGGCGGGATGTCACCAGTTCATTTTTGCGCCGAGCGACCCCGAAGCGCGCGACCGGCGCACCCATGTCAACGTCGCGGATCTTTGTGCGGGCCTGATCCGCGATTATATCATTCCTCCAGGTTATCTGAACACATGCCCCGGCTACATGCATCGCGATCGACTGCGCAAGGCGTTCTCGTCGATGGGCGCGCTCATAGCCGTCCTGGCGCTTTTGGTGCTGCTCGTTCCCCGGGAAGAGGTGTTCGAGCCGGCCCAGCCGCCGGTGGAGGTGACGATGCTGGCCGAGCAGGCCAGTGCGCCAGCGGCGGACGCTGTCCGTTCTTTGGACACGGTCAATCGCCAGACCTTTACACCGACCGAGCCGACCACGACCACGCCGGAACTGCTCAAGCCCGAGATCAAGCCCGTCGAATCGGTTACCGCTGAGCCGGTACTATCACGCGAGACTCAGCCCACGTTGGCTCCTCCCAAACTGGCGAGGGAGCCTCTGCCGCTGGAGAAACTGGCGGCGCTGCCCGAGCTGGCCCCGAACAGGGTGGTGGAGGTGCAGCGCGAGAAGGTGGCGTTGAGCGGCGGGGCGCCCATGCGGCGGTTGTCCGTGGCCGAGGCGGAGGCCGTGCGGCAGTCCACGGACCTGGGGCGATTCCAGGTCAAGGCGGACGACAGCAGCCTGAGCCGGGCGACGTTTCAGGTCTCGGCATCTGGCACCGCCACCACCGGCCTCCAGGAGCCGGTGCGCGGGGGCAGCCTGCCCGGTGACCGGTCGCAGCGCCTGGCCCTCATGGCCGCGCTAAAACCCAGCCCCGTTAATTTCGAAGCCTACAAGGGAACGTTCATACCGGTGGCGCACATCGCCGAACAACTGGCGCAGATGAAGAGCGGGGATGGAAGCGACACCCTCAAGATCGACGGCATGGTCACGACGGATGAAACCGCCAAGAGTTGGAAGAGCGGGGCGTTTCGTATGCATGCGCCCGGGTCGCCGCCTCCGGAAGCCAAGCCGCCCACCTACTGCTACGTCAGCAAAACCGACGTGCAGGGGCGGCAGTGCCTGTATATTTCCTTTGTCTGCACGGATCCAGACGTGTCCCAACTCATCGCCCGATCCGATGCCGCAGAGGCCTCGCATCTGATCCAAGACGACTCCGTTGAGATCTTCCTGGACACCAATTTCGACCGCCAGGATTACTGCCAACTGATTGTCAATTCCAAGGGTCTCTACTGGACCGGCTACTACAAGACGGCCGAATCGAGGAGCCGTGCTGAGCCATGGGACGCGGCGCTGACGATCAAGACTAGCGTCAACAAGGATTCGGGTCAATGGTCCTGCGAAATTCTGATTCCGTTCGACCGCCTCGGGGGTCCGCCGAAGGACGGCACCCGCTGGGCGGTGAATTTCTGCCGCAATTTCCGCGGGCAGAAGGAAGACTGGCAACTGCAGAGCTGGTTCGCGGTCTACGACAAGAGCCGCGAGTTCCACCATCCTTCCAAGTTCGGTGTCTTCCAGTGGTAGAAGTGATCTTATTGCCTAACAGTCTATAGCCGTTTCTAGGCTCATGGTCCGATCCCCTTCTTGACGGGCACACGCGTGGCGGCGGCGACGGCTGCCTCCCAGGCAGCGACGGTGGCGGCCTCGGGAAAAGTGGCGTCCTCCATGGCGGCGGGCTTGCCGATGCGCTCGCTCTTCGACTGGCCGAGCGGATGGTACGGCATGAGGTTGATCTCGAAGATATGGTGAAGGCGGTTTGCCATGGCGGCGATCCCGGCAAAATGGTCGGCTCTGGCGTTGAGTCCGGGGATGATCGGGCAGCGCAGGATGGTCTTTGCCCCGAGTTGATCGAGGCGGATCAGATTGTCGACGATGACCTCCCGCGGCGCACCGGTATACTCCTGATGGCGGGCGGGATCGGTCTCTTTGTAGTCGTAGAGGAAGAGATCGACCAGGGGCCTGAGCTGCTCCAGCCGTTCGAACGGTGCGAAGCCCGAGGTCTCGATGCAGGTGTGGAGCCCGCACCGCTTGGCCTCTTGGAGCAAGGCCAGCGTGAATTCAAACTGGAAGAGTGGCTCGCCGCCCGAGACGGTCATGCCGCCGCCCGAGGTCTCATAAAATGGCTTGTCCTTCTCGACCTCCGCGATCACTTCCTCGACGGTCATCTCCCGTCCGATGAGTTCGAGGGCCTTGGCATAGCACTTCTCCGTGCAGACGCCGCAGCGCTGGCAAAGCTCCCGGTGGAAGGTGCGGTTTCCGTCCTCGCCCATGACGTGTCCGCCTTGCGGACAGGCCTGGAAGCAGTGTCCGCATCCGATGCACTTGGAGGGGATGAGCGAGATTTCGGCGGCCCGCTCCTGTGACTCCGGATTGTGGCACCAGAGGCAACGCAGGGGACACCCCTTCAGGAAGACAGTCGTGCGAATTCCGGGTCCGTCGTGGATGGAGAACTTCTGGATGTCGAAGACGATGCCGGTCATGTTAATGTTCCGTACTCATGATGTGTGCTTGGTCCGGGCGATGATGTGCTCCTGAAGATCGGGGGGAACCAGTTTGAACTTCTGGGAGAAGCCCGCGACACGCACCGGGATGTCCCCATAGTGTTCCGGGTCCTTTTGTGCCTGGCGGAGCTTTTCGACGGTGACGATATTGAACTGGAGCTGGCCGATGTCCATCGCCAGGGCCGCACGTATGAGGGTGGTCAAGCGCTCGACGCCCATCTCCCCCTCGACCACGGCCGGATCGAGCTCGATGATCGCCGCCGACGCGCCTGCTGCCCGGTTGTGCGGCAGACGCGCGAGCGACTTGAGCATGGCGGTGGCGCCGCGCTCGTCGCGCCCCTGTTGCGCCGA
>JBAXWO010000107.1:0-7467 GCA_037128375.1 bacterium | reverse complement strand
TACCAGCGGATTCTCGAGCAGATCCGCGCGCTACCTCCCCGGGCAGGAGCTTTTGCCGACGGAACACGAGTTCACCCGCAGCCTGGGTTTCTCGCGGGTCACGGTGCGCAAAGCGTTGGCTAAGTTGCGAGCGGAAGGCGTGATCAGCAGCCACCGCGGAAGCGGCACGGTGGTGCAACACGACCCGCGGGGACCGATGACGCCGACGGTTGCCCGCCTGGCCGGAAAAACGATCGGCTGGATCTTGCGTCTTCCGCTGCAGCGCGACAGCCACCCCGAACTTTTCAGCGAACAGATCATCGGTCATTTCGAAGTTCTGGCGCAGGCCGCCGGGGCCAAGGTCGAATACCTATGATGGATAAGAAATCGCTTTTCTGGCGGTACGGGCACACGCCCGTTGAGACCGTCCTGAAACATCGTTTTCATGGTTGGGGTCATGTGAAAATCCGGTACGAAGGTCAAGTTCGGCACCAAATCCGCTTTTCGGAACGATGAGGCTGGGCTGATCACCGAAACGAACCTGTTTAACGGTAAACGGCTCGAATGGAGACAAACCTGTCCCGTCGCGAGTGCTCAACCATTCGCGTAAGCCATCACCGGTTCGGTGTCATAGTCCGGGAATGGGTTCCGCCCAGGCGGATCTTCGACATCCAGCCACGGCTCGATGATGCGTTTGCCCTGTCCGCACCCCGCGGCCGCCGCCGGCTCGTTCCCGCTCCCGCGATGCCTACTGCTTCCCTCTCCATTCGGCCAGTTGTCCGACCCGGCAGAATCCGAAGGACCACCCGTTGTCGGAGAACCCGTCAAACGTGAAGGACATGGCTGGGCCGTCGAAGTCCACGGCGACCGGCGGATGAAACTCGAAGGCCAGGCTGTACGGCAGTCCGGGCAGTTCGAGTTCGGCGGCCGCGACTTTCACGGCGGCGCCGGGCTCGGCGTCGAACTCCTGGCCGGCCTCATCTACCGCGATGATCCGTTTCCACGTCGGTTTGCCGCCGGGCGCCGTGTAGAGGCCGGGCAGGGCGAACCGCATGTCCTTGAGCTTGTTCCATTCGCGATCGACGCCGACCCGCATGCGGTTCGTCAGGCAGGTGGTCGTGTAGTAGACGAGGTTGTCCAAATGAGCCTTGAACCAGGCCGGCGCCGTGCGCACCCAGACATAGGAGGACTTCTGGTCGCGATGCAGCAACGCCTTCCCCTGGTCGGCGATGGTGAACAGGGGTTGGCCGTCGAGCACCGCTGTGCCGTCGGGGCCGGTGAGTTTCACCAACAGGCCGTGCTGCATCATCACCTCGGCGGTGTAGTGACCCGCGAGGATGCGGAACCGGGGATCCTCCCGTAAGCTGTAGTCGGGGCACAGCGTCGGTCCGATACTGACCGGCAGGACGCGGTACGGCGTGGTCTGCGGATCGCCGCCGTCCACGGCGTACCGGAACCGATACGTAATCCGTTTCATTCCCGCCGGCGCCTGGGCGCCGGCCCGCAGCGGCACCGTCACGGCGGCGGATGCGTGCGGCGCGATCGGTCCGAACCCGGTCGGGCCCTCCAGCGACAGGCCGGCGGGAAGATCGAGTTCCACCGACCCGGTCACGGGCTTGCGCGACACGTTGACGAGGGTCATCCGGACCGATCCGGTCGGGTCGATCCGCGTGTCCGGCGGATCCAGGCGGACGTCAAACGGATCGCTCGTATCCCGGGGCTCGGCCGCCTGCGCGACACCGCTCAACGGTCGGCCGATGACCAGAAAGCCGCTTGCCACGGGGGCGGGCTGCCCGTTCAGGCGCTCCAGCCCCCGGGCGCGCACCCGCAGATGCTCCCAGTGTCCACGGCTGACGGCGGTTCCGTCGGCGCGGATCCTCAACCACGCGTAGTTCCGGAAGGCGACCTGTTCCCTTCCGGCGCCCACCGCAACGGGCGATGCCCCCTCGCGCGGCTGCCACTCCACGGCGGCGTAGTCCGTGAAATCGGCGCCGTCCACACGCACGACCATGGCGGCGTCGGACCGGGCGAGAACGGTCACAGCGGCGACTTCCGGCCGGGCGCCCTCGGTATAGGGCTCGTGGGCTGCGGCAAAGACGGTGCTGCGCACGCCGCTGCGGCGGACGATGAGCATCCCCAGTTCGTCCATCGGGGCCTTGATCCGTTCGCCCAGCTTCGATCCCCAGGTTCCGCAGACGGCCGTCGTATCGGGCTCGGCGGCCAGGGTGACGCGCACCTTGGAGTCCGGCCGGTCCACGGCGGGCGCGTTTGTGCCGGCAGACTCGTCGCCGACGGCGAAATCGAGCTGCCATTGCCGGTCCGTAACCAACCCCCGCTGGTGATCGAGCGCCCAGAATTTCGGGCTTGCGGTGACGCGCGCATGAAAGCCGCGGGTCACCGGTTGCGGCTGGCCCATGCTGTGCAAGAGGTAGTCGTAGACCCGCGGGTACTTGCTGGAGGCGGCGAACAGGTCCAGCAGGTAGCGGTCCGTCAGCAACAACGCCCGCGTCTGGGCCACACCGTCGAAAACCCCCTCGGCCGATGTGGCCAGGAACTTCACCTCCGGCGTGAATTCGTGGCGCACGGCGAACGGGGCGGCGGCGGTGTCTTCCTCGTCCACCATCAGCGTGGAGTGGCACACGGTGTGAGTGGTCCAGCCGATGGTCGGGCCTTCATACTGGATGGCGTTGAAATCGGGGTACAGCAGTCTTCCCGCGCCGTGGAGCATGATTTCGAACTTGTCGGCGTGGCCATGGCCGTAGTTCCGGCTCATCATCTGGCAGACGGCAATAGCCTTCGGGTCGGTCCAGTAGTCCGGCGTCTCGATGGAGCGCAACATGGCCAGTCCGAACGTGGGCCAGAGCTTCGACGGGGCGGGCGGCAGGGCCAGAGAGTTCGTGTCGGGAAGCGGCGGGTTGTCCCACAGATCGGGTGTGTAGCCGGGGATCATGGAGATGAACGCGGCGTAGGCGGGGTCCCGCCCGCTGGCGCGGTAGCAGGCGATCAGGGCCTTGTGGGCATTGAGCCTGTAGAAGTGTTCCTTTTTTGGATCCACCTGGTCCACGAGGTACAGGTCGCCGCCCCGGTGCGTGGCCCCGTCGCCGTAGGTGACCAAACGGATCATCCGTTTGCCGACCGCATCGGTCTCGATCGGATAGGCGGTGTCGACGTAGTAGTCCATGAGTCCCCTGGGACTCGCGCCGTTCGGTCCGCGGGCCGTGAACCAGTTCCGTCCGGTGGCCAATTGCCCGTAGTAGGACAGGACGCCCATGCACCACAGGTCGGTGTGGCAGAGGGCATAGGAGGCGGCCTCGTCCCAGACCTGGCCGTCGACCAGTATGCGGTCGATCATGGAGAAGTAGCTGCCATGGCGCTCGACGCGGCCGAGGAGATACTTCAGCGCGCCGGGATCCTGAAGGGCGAGGCCCCCGAAAGCGGCCATGTACAGCGGTTTGAACTCCAGGTTGGGGGAGTAGCGCCAGGTGTCCAGCCACTTCATCCGGAAACGGGTCTCGTCGAGCAAACCCGCATAGACGGCCTGGCGGGCGTCTTCGGTCATGCCGGTATACGCCCAGTCGAAGGAGACGTAGAGCTTGGGGTCGTAGCCGTAGTGAATTTCCGACACGCCCATGTCTTGGCCGCCCTTCCAATAGTTGGGATCATCCAGGCGCAGGCGATGAATGCCCGGCTTGCCCCGGACGCTGACCAGCCACTTCTGGGCTGTCAGGGCGTCGGCCGGGTCGCCTTCCAGGGCATACAGGAACGCGGCGGCATACCCGTCGGTGGGGTCGCCGGGCCTCTTTCCGCGGGCGGCCTGCTTCAGAGCCTCGTAGGCGTCCCTGGCCCATGGCTGCGTGCGCACCCGTTCAAGAATCTCCCGCCGCTGCTCATCGGGCATGAAGAACGGCCGGCCGCGGGACGGACCGGGGGCGGGCCATTGGCCGAACGCGACCGAAGCGAGTCCTAACGGCAACAACACCTACGTGAGTCCTTTGATCATGGTGCATCCCTCCTCTCCGCATCCAGGCCGCGGTATCCGCCGATCCGGTTTACCTGCCGGGATCGTCTAACCGGCCGCCGGCCGCCGCCTCGGCGTCCCTGAGGAATGCGTCGAACGTCCAGGTCCAGTACAGGAAGCGCTGCCGGGCCACGGGGTCATCGGCCAGTTCGACCAGCGCCTGGTCGCGCAGCGCCTTCAGGCGCTCCACGATAGCCGGGGTCCAGACCCGGGGGAACAACTCTTTCGGCACATACCAGCCGCCGGGGATCTTCACGCGCTCGCTCTGCCACGCCCCCGACTCCCACAGATCACACTCGAGTCGAATCATCGCGCGCGCGGTATCCCCCGCCGGGCCATAGAGCCGCCGGCACATTTCGTCGAGCACCGCGTCCACGTCCAGTTCGGGATTCCACAGCGACTTCATCCAGACGTACATCGTGGGCGCGGTGGTGGTCCATTCGCTCAATTTCCAGCCGTTGATGAACACGCCCGCCACCGTGCCCCGGAGGGCCTGATGCCAGTCGCGCACGACGTGCGGGTACTGGTGCGGTCCGTAGGTCCAGGCCACGCAGTAGTCCCACGCGGTGACCGGAATTGAGGTCTTGGACCGCCACGCCTTCAGGCGCTCGATCGCCTCGTCCAGGTTCGCGCGCTGGGCGTTCAGGGTCATCGGATAGGTGGTCATGGCGGACATGACCGTCAGGTTGTCGGGGTACTCCACACCCGGCGGGCACGTGTCGTAGTTCCAGTAGGACAGGTAGATCACCTTCTTGTCGGGCCAGCGTTGTTTGACCGCCTCGCACAGGCGCTGGACGAACAGGCCCATCACGAGCGAAGCGCCGTCAATCGGCGTTCCGCCGGCCTTGGCGATGGTCTCCAGGCAGGCGGGACAGTGGCACTCCACCTTCGAGTCGCACGGCGAGACCGTCACGCACGAGGCCGTGACCCATGAGGCGTCGCCCTTCTTCCCGTCCCACCTGGCTTCGCAGCCCGTCAGCAGGTAGTCCAGGGTCTTTTGCGAGCTGTAACAGAACATCTTCTCGTTCCGGGTCCCGTCCGGCTTGAGCGCGAACAGGTCCGGGTTCTTTTCGCGGAACTCCTGGGAGAAGCGGCGTACGAGATTCTGGGGTTCGTGGCACTTTACCTTGTAAGGCCAACTGCAACCGGCGCGCACCAGGGGCAGATACCCGGCGATATCGATGTGCTGGACGCCGTCCGGGATCGCGCCCTCGGCGAAGGGGATCGGCGTCTTGTCGTCGGGGCGCGCCGTCGTCGGCAACTTCCAACCTTGCATGGGCTCATATTCCCGCTGACGGAAGACGGGCTGATCGCTGTAGTGGACGGGGGGTATGACGAGCGAGGCGCTCGTGACCAGGGTCCGACCGCCAACCTCCGTCGGCCAATACCACCGCACACCGGCAAACCGCTCCAGAAAATCGGCGACGGCCCAGGCCGTTCCATCGCCGGTCATCTCGACGCCCGGCATCACCGTCTGCGTGCTGCCCACCAGATAGACCCGGTGGCGCGCCGTCTTGACGACGAAGCCCTCGATCGGGATCTGTTTCGCGTCGATCCCGGCCCGGCGGGTCTCCTCGCAGTCTCCAATGATGATGGCCGCCTGATCACGGGCTGGCGGCTCCGTAACCCGCTCCAGCGCGGCGCCCGTGCTGAGGCGCACGACCTCCATCAGCTCGCGCACCATCCCGTCAAGCGCCTTGCCGGGCGCGGCTGTTGCGACGAACACCACCGCCTGCGGCGTCCCGTCACGAACGATCACCACGGGCGCGTGCGCGGGCGCCGGACGCCAGGAAACCGGGCTTAAATCACGGGGCGCCGCCGCCCCGGCCGTCGATCCCGGCTTCACGGAGGCACAACCGGCGCCAAGCACGGAGCCTGCCACAACGAGTGATAGGATGCCACTATTCATAGTCTCATCGTTCTCCTATGATGGATAAGAAATCGCTTTTCTGGCGGTACGGGCACATGCTCGTTAAGACCGACCTGAAACATCGTTTTCATGGTGGAGATCATGGGAAAAGCAGGCGAGAAGGTCAAGTTCGGCACCAAATCCGCTTTTCGGAACGACTATCGCCACGAGCGGGTCAGCTTCCCAGACCTTCTTGATGAGCTCCCGCCAGTTGCCACTTCGCTTCGCTCCGTTGGGGGCAGGGGGCAGAGGGGTCGTATTTGTTATTACGTATGATTGGTGTGGACGTGCTGGCGGCGGGCGTGCTAGGGTACTGGCATGGCAAGGCATCTACGGTGCAATGTGCGGGGCGGATGGTATCATATCACGGCCCGAGGGGTGAGGCGGTGTGACATCTTCGGGGATGACCGCGACCGGGAGCACTTTGAAGAATTATTGGGGGAGTTGGTCAGCCGGTACGGGATCATCCTGCACGCGTACGTACTCATGGAGAACCACTATCACCTCCTGATTGAGACGCCGGAGGGGAATGCCAGCCGCGCGCTGCAGTGGCTGAACGTGAGCTACGCGGCCTGGTTCAACGCGCGTCACCAGCGCGGCGGCCAGTTTTTCCAGGGGCGCTATAAGAGCATCCCGATCGAGGGGGATGGCGCCTGGGCACTCACCTGTAGCATCTACCTGCACCTGAATCCCGTACGGATCCATGCCCTGGGGCTTGGCAAGGCCGCGCGGGCGGCGGAGCGGGCAGGGGTCATGCCGACGCCGCCGGAGTTGGCGGTGATCGAAAAGCGGCTGGCAACCCTGCGCAACCACCGCTGGAGTTCCTATCCGGCCTATGCCGGGTATGTGGGTGCGCCCGAGTGGCTGACGCGCGAGACGCTGTGGCAGCGCGTGGCCGAAAGACCCGAGGATGCGCCGGCTGCCTACCGGCATGGGATCGAGGACTACCTGAAGCAGGGGCTGGAGGAGGGGCGGTGGGATCGCCTGACCCAGGCGCTGGCTATCGGCAGCACGGCCTTTCTGGAGAAGCTGCGGCGCAAGCTGACGGGCGAGGCAGGCGCACGGACCAACGCCAGGGCCTGGCGCCGGCTGCTGCCGTTTACGACCATCGCACAGGCCGTGGCAGAGGTGCGCGGTGCGCGTTGGGCGGATGTTGTGCAACGGCGTGGAGACTGGGGGAGAGATCTGACGCTCTATGTCGGCCGGTGGCATGGCGGCATGACGCTGAAGGAACTCGCGGCCCGTGCCGGCATGCCCCTCGATACGGTCCAGAGTTGCGTCCAGCGGGTACGCAGGCACCTGGCAAAGGATGCCGTCCTGCGACGCAACCATGCCAAAGTCATGCAGGCGCTTGCAGACAAGCAGGCTGACGCATGATATGCCGAACAACAAATACGACCCTTATGGAAACTGGCTGTCTACATTACCGAACGGGAATGGCACCCCAGTCAGGAATTTCAGACGCACGCGGATGGCCGCGTCGAGATGCGGCTGGAGACCACGGGCCGCAAGGAACTCGTGCGGTGGATCCTGTCATGGATGCCGGACGTGAAGGTGCTCG
>JBAXWO010000106.1:0-7472 GCA_037128375.1 bacterium | reverse complement strand
AAGCTTGAATGGCTCGATGTGCCCGAGGCGACCGTTGCCGACATTTATCGGGAGTCCTGCTCCTGGATCGGGACCCGGTCCTACTCCTGGGGGCAGATTGCCGTGCTCGCGCTCACTCATGCGACAATCGGACGTGTCTTGGCGCCCGTGCTGCCGTGGACACGACGGATCGATGTTGGCGAAAAGCAGGTCATGTGCGCGGAGGGTGCCGGACAGTTGGTGGGCAAGCATTGTCCTAGATTAGACCTGCGGGAGCCGGGCGAGTCCTGGGCCATGCTGAGTCCGCAAGACTGGGCGGATCGCTATGAGAAGGATGTGCGGCGGCCGCGCGTGCGCGACATGCTTGAGACTGGCGACCATGGCAGTGCTGCGTGACGGCGGCGTGGTTCACCTGGTTCAAGTGGCGGGGGTAGTAGGCATTACACGGCAGTAGCCTAGTCTAGTTACCGCTTCTCTCAGTACCCTTTGTCGTGCCCGCCGATTCAAAAGTCATGCTTGGCAGTTTGGCAATCGCCTTGCCCTTTTGTTTATCGTCAGAATGGGTATAAAGCGCCGTCATGGCCGGCGAACCATGCCCCACCAGTTCTTGAATCGCAACTTGAGGGACGCGATTTGCCGCGCATAGGCTCACGAAGGAATGACGCAAGCTATGGAACCCCACACGAACAATGGCATGGCTCCGATGCTTGCTGGTTGCCCTCTCCGTAGTCTGTATCCCACAGGCTGAAAAGTGGTCTTGAATCCGATTTGTTATTGCTGAAGATTTCCCCTTTGCGTGCAACTCCGCATCCTCGGGGAACAGATAGGCGGCCGCGCCCTCCTTCGCCCGCAACTCCCGCAGCATGGTTTCAAGAACCGGATGCAATGGGAAGGTTATCACTTTGCCCTTGCGCCGGGTCTTGTTTGGGAGGCGCTTGATAACGTGCCCGTCAAAGTCGACCTCATCCCATCGCAGCGTCACCACGTCGCCCAGACGCAAGCCAGTATAGAGTCCGATCGCCAGCCAATACCGAAGGTTCCCTTCAGCCTTGCCGCAGATTGACTTCAATTCCTTCGTTGTCAGATTCCGCCGGCCCTCCGTCTGGTTTTCCTGCGCAGGAATATCTTCCCACACATCGCCCGAGAGTGCGGCCCGCGTCCGCAGAACCTTGAACATGCTCCGCAGAAACTTGATCGCACCGTTATAGGTCCGGGGCGCGATGCCGCTGTGCCATAAGTGCGTTGCGTATTCCTCGGCAAGTCCCGGAGTGACTTCGTGCAAGGCCGTAACTTCCGGGTGGGTCTTGATCAACCAGTTTTTGAACCCATTCTTGACCTTACGGTGGCCGTGCTTCTTGACTTCGTCCCGGCCCCAATACGCCCGGTACATTTCGACTGTTTCCGGGCTCGGGTTCCGCTTCTTCGGATTGTCCAGCCATGCCTGCCAGGCGTCCGCGAGCGGAAGACGGATTGACACCCCTTGCCGCAGTCGTTCCGAAAGCGTGATTCGCCTCGGTTCCTGTTCCCTCTTCGGCAACTGGGCAATGGCCTCAGTCAGGCGGGCAAAAAGGGCGTCGACGGACTCACTTCCCCTGACTTCGGCCAGCATCCGGTCAAGTTCCGCCTCAGCAGCCGCCTTGGCCTCCTCAGCGTCCTTCTTGCTTTCGGTCGCCACGGAAACGCCAGTGGAACGGAAGTAATCCTTCTTGTTGTGTGCGAAACGGGCATACCACACTCCGCCGCGTTCAAAGATTTGCGCCATAATTCGGTGCTCCTTCTCGGGTAAGTTATCGGCTCGCGTATTTCTGGCCGTAGCATACCGTAGCACAGGGGTGGGCGTCAAGCGGCATACCCGTATCAAAAACGTAGCAGGAAGAATTCGAAGGTGAAGGAATTTGCAGGAAAGGCTTTGTTTTACTGGCGGGAGCGACGGGACTCGAACCCGCAACAACCAGATCGACAGTCTGGGACTCTAACCAATTGAGCTACGCCCCCGTAAAACGAGGGCGCATCATGACTGAATGATCCCGCCGTTTCAACAAGAAAATAGAGGCTTCCGAATATATTTCTACGGCCTCTTCTCGAGCAGGCTCAGCAGTTCATCAAACGATCGCACCGTGTGGTCCGGGTGTTCAGCCCCCTTGTGCCCGTAACCGTATGTCAGGAACACACTACGGAGTCCAGCCCGGCGGGCGGACTCGATATCTGTGTGGTTGTCGCCAATCATCCAGGTCTCTGCGGCCGGGATCCCAGTGGCTTTCATGATGGCATGAAGCATCTCGGGGTGCGGCTTGAGATTCGGCGTACTGCCGCCGCCCATCACCCGCGCAAAAAGACCCCTGATCTTCATGTGCTCGAGTATCCGCTCACAGGCGTCCGCCGGCTTGTTTGTCCCCACCGCCATCACATACCCCAGCGCATGCAGTCGATGCAGCCCCTGCTCCACCCCGGGATAAAGAACCGTCTCATCAAGCAAGTGATCCCGATAGAGCGGCGCCTGAACCCGCATGGCTTCGTCAACGTCCACCGTCGTCCCCTGGAGAGCCCGCGTGACCAACATGCGCACACCATCGCCCACGAATCTGGTAACAGCCTCCACCGTGAGAGGCGGCAACTCAAAATGCCGGCGCATCAGATTCACCGCCGTGGCCAGATCCCGGCACGAGTCCACCAGGGTTCCATCGAGATCGAAAATCAGCAATCTTACTCCCTGCCCCATGAGCAGCCTCCTTTGCCATGCTTGCGTTATCGTTCGGGTGTGGTAGTATACACGGTGAATTCCATGGGGGCGATATGGTTTCGACGTGTTGGTTGAAGCTCCAGTGGCGCGCCGAGGACCCCGGTTGGCCTCGTAAATCTACCGGGAAAAAAATAAACGCGAACAACGAGCTCGCTCTCGCGGCCTAAGTAGCCGTGACGTCTCCCCGCCGACACCTGCTGCGCGGATGAGGCGACAATAGCAGGTTAGCGGTCATGCTGGGTGTCCGGGTATGATCGTGAAGATTAAAAAACACGGTTGAGTCCGCAAGGATGAGATCGCGGCGTGGACGCTGGTTGTGTCGGTAGCCTGCCGGTTGACAGCTGCCACAACGAGAACTCAATAATCGGACACGCGCGTAGATGCTGGTGTGACTCCATCGCGGACGGGAGTTCGATTCTCCCCGCCTCCACCATCCTTCACAGCGCCCCAAAAGGGCACTGACCAAAGGTTGACCCACGGCTGAAAACGATGTAATTTCCGCCCTTTTCTTGAAACAGAAACGGGGCGATCAAGCCGTGACGGCAAAGGACTACCCCATCACTAGCAAAGGCTCAGCAAGAACAGAAAGGAAGTCGCCATGTCAAAGGATAGCTTCACAGAGGTCACAAGCGAGTCGTGGTTTAGCCGCATCGGGGGCGCTATCAAGGGGATCCTGGTAGGTCTTGTCCTGTTCGTTGTCGCCTTCCCGCTGCTGTTTTGGAACGAGGGACGATCCGTCCGGCAATACAAGATACTGAAGGAGGGCGGAGGGGCCGTTGTCTCGGTTTCGTCCGACAACGTCGATGCGGCCAATGCGGGTAAGTTAATCCATGTGACAGGCAAAGCCAGTACGGAGGCGACACTGACGGATCCGGTCTTCGGCGTGACTGCAACGGCCCTGAAACTGAAGCGCGTGACGGAAATGTACCAGTGGAAGGAATCTTCCGAGAGCCATACAAAGAAGACACTTGGCGGCGGGACCGAAACGGCCAAAACCTACACCTACAGCAAGACATGGTCGGACAAACTGATCGATTCTGCTGACTTCAAGGAGCCGACAGACCATCAGAACCCTGGCTCGCTCCCCTACGAATCAATCGAGCACATTGCCGACGTGGTCACTTGCGGCGCCTTCACCTTGTCAGCGTCTCTTGTCGGCAGGATCAACAACTTCGAGTCGCTCGCCCTGGGAAACAACACACCCCTGCCAGAACCGCTCCAAGGTAAGGCCATCCTGCACGACGGCGGATTCTACCTTGGCGCCGATCCGACCTCTCCGAAAATCGGCGATGCGCGGATAAAGTTCAAGATCGTCAAATCTACGGAAGTGAGTGTGATGGCATCCCAGGTTGGAAGCACTTTTCAGCCGTACCGCACAAAATCGAGCGGGAATATCGAACTGCTGCAGACGGGCGTTTTTACGGCTGACGCTATGATCCAGCGAGCACAGGAGGAGAATGCGACATTAAGTTGGATTCTCAGGCTCGTCGGATTCATCCTCATGCTCGTCGGCTTGAACATGATGTTCAGACCTTTTTCGGTGCTCGCGGATGTCATACCGATTCTTGGCGACATCGTGGGTGTAGGCACAGGATTGATTTCGTTCCTACTGGCAGTCGTCCTGTCACTGATCACCATTGCCGTCGCTTGGATTGTCTTCCGCCCCCTTTTGGGCCTCATCCTGATCGTGGCGGCAACAGGCCTGACGGTGGCCATCAAGCGCAAACTGAAGCCGGCCAACGCGGCCTCGCCGACCTGAGCGGCCTTGCGCACCTGTAGACCCGGGCTACATCAGACGTCGATAATCGGTCCCTTGCCGGGTGGCGGCCGATTAATAGGGGTCGGTTCCATGGGGCCGGCCTGTCTCGGGCGCCCCCCCGCCCTCCGGGACTGGCCCGGCTTTCCAATCAACATGCTCAGGAGACTGATGATCAGCGAAGCGCCCATCGCCGACCAGAAGCCCTCAACGTGAAATCCCTTCACCAATTTGGCGGACAGCATGAGTAGCCACGCGTTGATGAGCAGAAGGAAGAGACCGAACGTCAGGATAACGAACGGCATCGAGATCAGCACCAACAACGGTTTGACAAGACTGTTCAGCAACCCCAATACCAACGCCGCCGCCAACAGGCTCTGCACGTCGTCATAACGCACCCCGGAAACGACATTGGCCGACACCCACACCGCGAGCGTCATCACCAACCACCGCATCCCCAGGCCCCACAGCCGTCCGCTTCCGCTCCCACCGTCATCAGGACTCATAGCCCCCCATCCTTCTCGCCTGCTTTTTCTGCGCGTGCAGGTGTTTGCCCTCAAGCATGCGCTCCTTCTGCCTCCGCGATCGTCGCCGTTTCTGCCGACGGATCTTCTCCGTGGCCTGCTGCCGCGCCGTCTTAACCCCCTCGGTCTTCTCTTCCAACCGTTCACACACCTCACGGCGGGCGAGAAAACGATTCAACTCCCGCGACCGTTCCCGTTGGCACTTCACCTCGATACCTGACGGCGTGTGGCACAGATAGACGCACGAAGACGTCTTGTTGAGTTTCTGTCCGCCCTTCCCGGCTCCGAGAATGAACTTCTCCACCAGGTCCGATTCGCGCACGCCCAATTTAGCCATGCGCTCTTCCAACGTCTTCTTCTTTTCCGCCGTAATGAAGGATTCAGACATGATTTCCCCGACTGTTGCCCCGTTTACTATCAAATCCCGGGGAAGCACGCCATTTCTTTGCCACCAGCACCGGGCTGCAAGGCGGAAGGGACACGCCCGGTCACGCCCGAAGAACGCCTACGCCAAACGGCACAGGATCTCGTCGGCCCAGGATTCCAGAACTCCTAATTCCCAGCAGAGGTGCAGGATGGTGTAACGGGGCCTGATATCCTTGCTGAGCAAAACCGCATCCCTCGCTCTCCCGGGGGTACACCCGATCTCCTTAAAGGAACTCGGGCAACCGGCCTTCCTGAGATCCGCCAGAATCCGCCCATGCGGCCGCAGGCCGGACCGCAGCCGCTCCGTCAGTCCTGGCCATTCCCGCTTGACCCGCGTCAGCCGGGTCTCCAGCAGTCCGGCATCAGGATATCCCTCACGCGCATGCGGCATCACCGCCCCGGCCAGCGTGCCAAACTTCGCCTGCAGACCGGCCTCGTAGAGCGGCCAGGGCTCCAAGGCATCCACCCGCTGTCCGATATCCAGTTCCGCCGGGTCCCACGTCAGGAGGCGCTCGTATAACGATGCCGCCACCACAGTGGCCACACCCACCTGACACCCATGCAGGTCGTGCGGCGCCCCGTCTGCGTAGTGCGTCATGTCGAGATAGTGGCTGATCAGGTGTTCCCCGCCGCTGGCCGGCGCCGAGGTCCCGGCCAGGGACATCGCAAAACCCGAGAGCAGCAGCGCTGCCATCAAACGTCCGACGGCCTCCGGTTCCCGCGCGCGCAGTCCTTCCGCCGTGCCCATCACATACCGATTCCCCTCCTCCACCAGTTTGACGGCGTCGGAACAATACTTGGAACCCGTCAGTAGATGGCTCAGGAGCCAGTCCGCATGGCTCACCGGCTTGGAAATCAAATCGCCAAAACCGGCGGCAATCATGCGAGCCGGCGCAGAGGACAGGATACCCACATCGGCAATCACGGCCTGGGCGGTGTGCGCAGGTTGCACCGTCTTCACCCCATCACACAAAATTGCGGCAATAGGGGACGTGTAACCGTTCATCGAGGGTGCGGTGGCCACCACAGCGAAGGGAATCCCCGCCTTGAAGGTGGCCAGTTTGACAATATCGTTGACGGTTCCGGAACCGACAGCCACCACGGCGACGATCCCCGGGGTCGCGCTCCTGATCTCCGCGATCAACCGGTTGACGTTCTGACTATCCGCCACCAACTCGTCCCCGGCGCGCTCGGATGATAGGACCAACGATCGGCAGGCCATCCCGCTGCCGGCAATCCGGTTCACCAGATCCCGGGCGGCCATCGCCTGTGTGATCGGGTCAGCAACGATCAGCCAGACGCCTTTCGGCAAAACCCGCTGCAGAGTCCCGGCAGCATGCGCCATCGCATCCGGGGCGATCACGACGGCGCCGGGCCGCAAACGCCCCATGTATGGAGC
This sequence comes from bacterium, assembly GCA_037128375.1. Lineage (GTDB taxonomy): Bacteria > Verrucomicrobiota > Kiritimatiellia > CAIKKV01 > CAITUY01 > CAMBRF01. The sequence goes on along the minus strand of JBAXWO010000106.1, from coordinate 648 downwards.
AAGCACCGAGGTAAGCGAGATAGGCATCGTCGTCATGCTGGCAGCTTGAAGTTCGTGTAGTCGATTTCCCGAACCAGTTGCTCAACAAGCCGGGCCATGGTCTCCCGGGCGCATGTTGTGCTGTAGCGATAGTCGCCCTCGGGGGCTTCCGCCCAGGCCACGTCCTGACCGCCTTCCAAAGTCCTGATCCGCAGGCACAGCTCCTTGATATCTTCCTGGAACCGCGCCCGGATCACCAGTTTCCCGGGATCGTCGCGATGCTCAACAACCGAGAGAAATCCCATCCTGCCAAAAATCCACATGGCTCCCTCCTCCGCCGGGACTGAACTCACCGCTCAAGCGGTGAAGGACTCCTCAATAATCTCGAGGAAAATGTGCAACAGGACCTGATGCGCCTCCTGGATGCGGGCGGTTTCCGTTCCTGGGACAATGATCTCCCACGTTCCCCGTCCCGCCAATTTGCCGCCATCCTGCCCCAGAAGACAGAGGGTTCTCATTCCCAGGCCATGCGCCGCCTCCAGCGCCAACGCCAGATTCGCCGCGCGCCCGCTGGTGCTGAAAAGCACCAGGACATCCTCTGCCTTCCCAAGCCCCTCCACCTGACGACTGAAGATCCGGTCAAAACCAAAATCATTCCCAATGCAGGTC
>JBAXWO010000105.1:0-7489 GCA_037128375.1 bacterium | reverse complement strand
GAAGGCATGAAAATACGAGGAGAGATCCATGGGTATGTTTGAAGGGAAAGTGGCGCTGGTGACGGGTGCGGCGCGTGGAATCGGCCAGGCTATCGCGAAGAAACTGGCGACGGAGGGGTGCGATGTGGCGCTGTGCGATCTCAAGGCCGAGTGGTTGGCCGAGACCGTCGCGCTGATCGAAGCCGCCGGGCGTAAAGTGAAGTGTTTTGAGGCGGATGTGAGTCAGGCGGCGGCCGTCGAAGCCGCTGTGGACGGGGCGGTCGAGGCGTTTGGCAAGGTCGATATCCTGATCAATAACGCCGGTATCACGAAGGACACACTCATGATCCGGATGTCCGAGCAGGACTGGGATGCCGTCATTTCGGTGAATCTGAAGGGGACCTTCCTTTTCACCAAGGCGGTGGCCCGCCCGATGATGAAACAACGGTCTGGTGCCATTGTGAATGTGGCCTCAATTATTGGCTTGATTGGTAATGCGGGGCAGTGTAATTACGCAGCCTCAAAGGCTGGCGTCATTGCCCTGACCAAATCAGCGGCGAAGGAGTTGGCGGCGCGCAATGTGAGGGTGAATGCGGTGGCGCCCGGGTTTATTCAGACCCGGATGACCGATGTGTTGCCTGAGGATGTGCGTGGAAAGATGCTGGATCTCATTCCGATGAAGCGGTTTGGCCAGCCTGAGGACGTGGCGAATGTGGTGCTGTTCCTGGCGAGCGACGCTGCCTCGTACATGACAGGTCAGGTCCTGCCGGTTTGCGGCGGAATGGTGATGCAGTAGTGTAAAAAACAGTAAGGAGAAGAAGATATGGCACTTGAAGACAAAGTCCGGGACATCATCGTCGAGCAGCTTGGCGTGAACGCCGAACAGGTTACTCGCGAGGCCTCTTTCATCGAGGATTTGGGCGCGGATTCGCTGGATACAGTCGAACTCGTCATGGCGTTTGAAGAAGAGTTCGGCGCCGAGATTCCGGACGAGGATGCCGAGAAGCTGACAACGGTCGGCACGGTTATCGATTACCTGAAGGGTAAGGGTTTCGGCGCTTAAGTCGCCATGGTTTGAGAATGGGGAGATGGCAACATCTCCCCATTCCTTTATTAGGTTCGGTTTGGAATGGCCAGCAAGGAGTTGCCATGGACACACGCAGAGTTGTTGTCACCGGGTTGGGTGTGGTTTCGCCGTTGGGATGTGACCTCGGCGTGTTTTGGAAGAGGATTTGTTCCGGGCATTCCGGCATCCGGCGGATCACGCAGTTCGATGCTTCGGCCATGGCCGCCCAGATCGCCGCCGAGGTGGTTGAGTTTGAAATCGACAAATTTATAGCCAAGAAGGAGCAGCGCCGCATGGATCCCTTCTGCCACTACGCCGTGGCGGCTTCCAAGCTGGCGCTGCAGGATTCGGGCCTGACGATGAGCGCGGAGGACCCGACGCGCGTCGGGTGCATGATCGGCTCCGGCATTGGCGGCTTGCAGACCCTCGAGGAACAGCATTCCATCCTGATTAACCGCGGGCCGGACCGGTGTTCGCCGTTCATGATCCCGCAGATGATTGTCAACATGGGGGCGGGTTTGGTGGCCATCGAGCACGGGTTGAAGGGGCCCAACTATTGTGTGGTTTCGGCCTGTGCCAGTGGCGCCCACTCCATCGGCGAGGCGATGCGGCAGATTCAGCGCGGTGATGCCGATGCGATGGTGGCCGGCGGCGCGGAAGCCACGATTTGCCCACTGGGCATTGCGGGGTTCTCCGCCATGCGCGCGCTGAGCACGCGGAACGACGCTCCCGAGAAAGCCTGTCGTCCCTTTGATGCCGGACGTGATGGATTCATCATGGGCGAAGGCGCGGGGATCGTTGTGCTTGAGGAGTACGAACACGCCAGGAAGCGTGGAGCGAGGATTTACTGCGAAGTGGGCGGTTACGGCGCCACCTGCGATGCCAGCCATATCACCGCGCCGGCAGCGGGAGGTGAAGGAGCGGCTCGCGCCATGAAGAATGCGATCCGTGACGCCGGTCTTGTCGCCGAGGACATCGATTACGTGAATGCCCATGGCACGAGCACGCCGCTCAACGACAAGAACGAGACCGCCGCCATCAAGGGCGCCTTGGGCGAGCATGCCAGGAAGGTGATGGTCAGTTCGACCAAGTCCATGACGGGGCATCTGCTTGGCGCCGCCGGCAGTCTTGAGACGGTGATCTGTGCGCTGGCGCTTCAAAATGGCGTGGTTCCCCCGACGGTGAACTACGAGACGCCCGATCCGGAGTGCGACTTGGACTATGTTCCCAATGTGGCGCGCCAGGTGAAGATTCGCGCGGCGTTGAACAACTCGCTGGGTTTTGGCGGGCACAACTGCTCGCTGTTGCTGAAGGCGATGTAAGCAGGGGACCCAGGGTTCCGGGCTCAGCTCCGGGGCCCTGTTTTCTTTTTTGTCTTCCTGCCCCTGATCGTACCCTTCCGGGTCTTCTGCTCGCTGAGAATCTGTTCCAACTTCTGCAGCGGTAATCCAACCACGGTGGCCAAATCGCCATCGATTCGTTCCACAATCGTCGCCGAAAGAGGATCCTGAACGGCGTAGGCGCCCGCCCAGAGGAGAGGGCGCGTCCGGCGGGCGAAGGCGCGGAGGCGGGGCGGGGACCAGTTGCGCAAGCGGACCCGGGCCGTATCCACGACGGTGACCGTCCGGCGCCGACCGTTCCGGCCCAAAGTTGGAAAAATAACGCAGGCGGCGCTGCTGATGCGATGAGTGTGGCCGCAGAGCTGGCCCAGTATGCGCGCTGCGCCGGCCAGACTCGCCGGTTTCCCGATGATACGCCGGCCGAGGATCAACGCGGTGTCGGCTCCGATTACGACGGCGTTGGGATACCGCTGGGCAACGGCCTCCGCCTTCAGTCTGGCTAGTTCCAGAACGTGGAATTCCAAAGGGATGCCTGCTCCCGGGGCGGGTTCCTCAACCTCGGAGGGAATCTGCCTGAATTGGTACCCGGCTGCCGTCAACAGGGCGGCCCGACCTTTGGATTGAGAGGCCAAAATAAGTGCTGTCATCAAGATGTCCTTGCGTCGCTGGCAATACCTTCATATAAGGCAATGACCAAAGTTAAGGGAAGACAAAAGTTCTGCAAGGAGTCTGGCATATGGCCTCATTTAACAAGGTGATGTTGATCGGGAATTTAACCAAGGATCCGGATCTCAGGACGATCCCATCCGGTATCAACGTGGCTGATTTACGGCTGGCCATCAACGAGAGCTACACGGACAAGAGCGGGCAGAAAGTCGAAAAGGCCTGTTTTGTGGATGTGGTCGTCTGGGACAAACAGGCCGATCTGTGCAAGACCTATTTATCCAAGGGCAGTCCCGTTCTGGTCGAGGGAAAGCTTCAGATGGAGGAATGGACCACCAAGGAGGGGGAAAAACGGAGCAAGTTGCGGGTCCGGGCCGAGCGTTGCCAGTTTCTAGGCTCCAAACGGCCGGGAGCGGAAGGGGCACAAGGCACGACCGGACAAACCCGCCGACCCCAGGCGTCTTCCGCGGTGCCGCCCTCACGGGAGGATACGGGCACCGCCGAAGATTCTAACGAACAGGCGCCCCCCGATGGGGACACCCCGTTTTGAGAGACCGTTGATTCCGACGATCACTCGCGCCCACGGTACCTACCGCGCGGCTTTCTTGGCCTTCTTCGCCTCTTTCTTTTCCTTCATGGTTTTGGCGGGGGCCTTCTTGGTTTCCTTTTTAGCGTTGCGCTCTTTGCCCATGATCACTCCTTGAATTGAAGGTTTGTATAACCGGTCTGTAGGATGACGAAAACCGGCGGCAAAAGCAAGGGCGGCGCATCCCCATTCAAAATAAACAGGGGCTGGACCCGTTCTTCCTTTGCATGGCGGACGTGGGTCGACTATGCTGCCCCCCGTCGCCAGCGGCTTCGATAGCCGCCTCGTTTGCCGGCAAAACGCGGGCCGGCATCCGGGCATGGTATTTAACAACATGGAGGAAATGGCATGAATGTAACGGGTAAACTGGTGGAGATCTTTGAGACGGTGAAAGTCAAGGAGACCTTCCAAAAGCGTGAGTTCGTCCTGGAGTATGCGACCAACCCGAAGTATCCGGAGTTGGTCAAGTTCGAGGTGGTCCAGGATAAGTGCGCGCTGCTGGATGGATTCAAGGTGGGACAGGAAGTGTCGGTGGAATTCGATCTGCGAGGGCGCAAGTGGACGGACAAGCAGGGGGCGGTCCGATATTTTAATACGCTGCAAGCCTGGCGTATGAGCCCGGCGGAGGCTGCGGGCGGCACCGCGTCCCAGGAGCAGGACGGGCCTCCCGATGCCGACACGACGGACTATGGATCGGACAAGGGCGGAGATATGCCGTTCTAAGAGCAGGGCGGTCCGTATGTTTGTGACCCTTACCCTGAACCCCGCCATCGATCAGTCGATCGTGGTGCAAGGGGAACTCTCGCTCGGGCACGTCCACGCGGTCATCGCGGAAATCTGCACCCCGGGTGGAAAAGGCGTCAATGTGGCGAAGAGGCTTGCCTCAAACGGCAGGCCCGTCACCGCCGCCGGTCTGCTCGGAGCAGATCGGCTGGCATTTTACGAAGCGGCACTGATCCCCATGGGCATCACCTGCCGCTTTCTTGTCGTGCCGCATGACACGCGCGTCAATCTCATGATCACGGATGGCCAGGGGCGGGAGATGAAATTCAACCGACCGGGATTTCCCGAACTGGCTTTTGATGAGCCGGCCCTGTTCGCTTATGCCGGTTCTCTCGCGCAAGCCGGCACGGTCGTCATCCTAAGCGGTTCACTGCCCGCGCGGTTTCCGGCGGACGCCTATGCCCGCCTGCTCCGCTGCTTCCGCGAAGCAGGTTGTGTCACCGTGCTGGACACCTCGGGTCCGGCGCTGACTGCCGCCCTGCGCGAAAAGCCGGACGTGATCAAGCCGAATCGCGGGGAACTGGAATTTGTTCTCGGGCAATCACTGGACTCGGAAGAGGTCATGGAGTCTGCCCTGCGCTCGCTCGCGCAAGTCCATGAGGCGGTTATCGTCTCCGATGGAGCGCGCGGCGCGTGGTTCGCAAGCCGGGACCGGGTATGGTTCGCCTCCGCGCCTGTCGTGCCGTGCGTGGATACCACGGGCGCCGGCGATGCCCTGCTAGGGCAGTTCTGTGCGGACTACTTTCCGCGGCGTGCGATCACGCCCGAGCTTGCGGCGCGGGCGGTGGCGGCGGGCGCCGCCGCCGTGGAACAGTCCGGCACACCCGTCATGGCGCAACAACGCGTGACCGACCTCACAGGGGAGGTCCGGATTTGTGAGATGACCGGCGGACCGGGCCGGGTTGGCAGGAGATAGACGACATCATGCAAGCGGACATGTATACCTGCTGTATATCCGACGAGAGTGACGGGTTTAAGACCCGGGAGGAGGCCTTTCTGGACCACCGTTGCGTCGTGGTTTCCCGTTCAGGCCTCAGCATTACGGAAGCGCATCTCATTGAAACAGTGCCCCTCCTTGACCGGACAGAACGGCTGCTGATTCTTGGAAATCGAACCGGCGCGCTCGGGATGATCGCGGTCCAGTTTAACCCGGGACTCCAGGCCGTCGTTTCGTCGTTGGACTTGTTCCACCACCACGCCGTCGAACGCAACCTCCTGCGTAACCGTGCCGATCGCATCACCGCCCGTTGTGAGTCCGATGTGGCGGAGCGCGATGTCTTTGACGCCGTCTGTGTTCAGGCCTCAAAAGGTGCGCTGTCCGACGAGTTGATCCAGGATCTGCTGCAGCAGGCTCATTTGGCGCTCAAGACCGGTGGACGCTGTTTTGTGGCCGCGGAGGAGCGGAGCCCCTGGCTGGCGGAACAGATCAAAAAGATTTTTGGCAGCTGCTCCCTCCAGGGCAACCGGAAGGATTCCACGCTGCTTATCGGGAAGAAGAAGCAGGAGCTGACCAAGACCAAGGTCTTTCGCGCCGAGTTTGTCATGACTCTGCCGCACGGGCTGCCCGTCACCCTCGCGACCGTTCCCGGTGTCTTTGCCCACCGGCGGGTGGACCCCGGCGCGCAGGCCTTGGCGGAAGTGGTTCAGACCCGGCCCGGGGATGCCATCCTGGATATGGGTTGCGGCTGCGGGAGCGTAGGCATTTCGTTGGCAAAAAACCAGCCCACCGCCAGCGTGTGCTTCGTCGATTCCCATTCCCGCGCCACCGCGATCACTGCGGAGAACTGTAGGATCAACGGAATCGCCCGACATTCGATTGTCCTGAGCGACCAGGGTTTGCCGCCCGGTCCGCGTTTCACCCTGGTTGTCGGGAATGCGCCTTATTATTCCAATAACCGGATTGCCGATCTATTTATCCGGACGGCTTACGAAACCCTGGTGCGGGGCGGGCGGGTCTATCTGGTGACCAAGAGCGCGGCGCATTACGTTGAGTCTATGAACGAATGGTTCGGCTCGACCGAAATTCTGCACCGGCGCGGATACCAGATCGTTAAATCGGTGAAGCCGTGAACTGTCGTATTGGCTGCGCTGCGTGCTGTGTGGCAGTTTCCATATCCTCCCCCATTCCCGGGCTGCCGCAGGGAAAACCGGCCGGCTTACGGTGTGTGCAGTTGACGGAGAACGGACGCTGCAAGCTGTTCGGGCACGCCGATCGTCCCGAGGTGTGTGTCCGGCTGAAGCCATCGACGGAGATGTGCGGACAAACCGACCCCCAGGCCTACGGTTATCTGGCCTGGCTCGAGGATGCCACCCAGCCCCCGCGTGTCGGGTTGGCTCCCTCGTTTGGATGAGGTCATGCCGGCGGGCGCGCCTCTATGTCCCCCAACGAGCCAAGGTCCTTCAGGGATATCTTGTCGTTTCGATCAGGGTTGACCTCGATTGTCTTCCTGATCAACCGGCTCAGGCGTTTGAAGTCATCCGGGATGCGGGTCTTGAGATCATTGAGCATGTGGTGCGCGTCGAAAGCGGCGACGCTGATCAGGACCAGCGTCCCTGTCCCGGCGGCGCACATCAGGCCCGCATAGTCGGCCGGCGTTTTCGGGTCACGGATGTACATCAGATCCGGCGCCAGAAATAGACTGTTCTGAATGCCTTCCGCGAGGGAGGCGATATCGGTGCCCACATCCACCTGGATGGCCACCGAATTTCGATGGCGTAGCAGGAAGGAGAGGTTCTGCTCAAGAACATAGATGACCATGCTCTTGGTTTCGTTGATCCTGGCAAGGGAGGAGTAGAGCAGGCGCGACAGGGCGTCCATCGACGGGCCGGTGAACATCACGATGCCGCCGTTGGGTTGGGTCAAGGCTTCATCTATCAGTGTCGACTCGTCGGGACGGGCAAGCAGGCTGTCCAGTTTCGGGATGTCATGGGACATGCGCTGAACCGATACAAAAATACTCCCGCGCTGGGTGAGGAAGTGGACCTTGAACCGGCCCAGTTTGGGCATTCCAAAAGCGAATACCCCTTGGCTGCCCAGATCTGTCGGTCCCGAGCGGCGCATGTGGCTGGCAA
>JBAXWO010000104.1:0-7513 GCA_037128375.1 bacterium | reverse complement strand
CTTCCTGCACAACCTTGAGCAACTTGCGTTTTTCGGGGTTCATCGTGGTCTCGTAGAGTTGCTCGGGATTCATTTCACCCAAGCCTTTGTAACGTTGAATGGACAACCCTTTGCGTCCAAATCCGCGAATCACCTCGAGCAGATCGGGCAGGGAGTGGATGGGCGTCGCGCCGTCATCCCCATCCTGAAGCTGGAAGATCGGATCCTCATGTTTCCTGAACTGGGCCAGTTCAAAGCCCTTGCGCTCGATGGCCGTGACGGCCTTGGCCAGCGTCCCGGCCACGTAGAGTTCAATCCATCGGAAGGCCGCGCTGGTGGTGGCGACGGGAGCATGCCCGTTCTCCGTGAAGATCTCGAGTTGCTCGCCCAGTTTCGTTTCAGCCTTCTCCCTCAGTGCCTTAAGCTCCTCGTCGGTGAAAACAAAGTGGTGCTCGGCATCGTCCCCTTTGCCAATGGTCACGTAGTACTTTGGGAAAGCGCCGGTCTGCGGGTGCTGTTGCTGGAGAAACTCGTCGAAATCTATGCCCTTGCGCAAGAGACTCTTGACGACCTGTTCAACCTGCAGCAGGAGCTCCAGCAGGGCCATGAGATCCTTGCCGCCAAGGGTTTTGGTCTTCGAGACCTTGAGCGTCAGATCCTCCGACCCCAGCTCCAACAGCTTGCGGGTCAGCGTTTCATCCGTATCGATGTACTCCTCCCGCTTCTTGCGACTCACCTTGTACAAGGGCGGCTGGGCCAGGTAAACGTACCCACTCTCGATCAGATGCGGCATCTGGCGGTAGAAGAATGTCAGCAGCAACGTCCGGATGTGCGAGCCGTCCACGTCGGCATCGGTCATGATGATAATCTTATGGTAGCGCACTTTGGCGATGTCGAAATCGTCCTGCCCGATCCCGGCGCCGATGGCCGTGACCATGGTGCGAATCTCGTTGTTGTTCAGGATCTTGTCGAGACGCGCCTTCTCCACGTTCAGCACCTTGCCGCGCAGCGGCAGAATGGCCTGAAACTCCCGGTTCCGCCCCTGCTTGGCCGAGCCGCCGGCGCTGTCGCCCTCAACCAGATACAACTCGCACAGGGCGGGATCACGCTCGGAGCAATCCGCCAGCTTTCCGGGCAGCGACGCTGAGTCCAGCGCCCCCTTGCGGCGGGTCAGGTCGCGCGCCTTGCGGGCGGCATCACGGGCCCGGGCCGACAACAGGGCTTTTTCGATGATGCGCCGCGCTACCGAGGGGTGCTCCTCAAGATACGAGGACAACTCGTCGTTGACCACCGACGCCACGATGCCTTCCACCTCACTGTTGCCCAGCTTGGTCTTGGTCTGTCCCTCAAACTGCGGGCCGGGAAGCTTGATGCTGATCACCGCGGTAAGCCCTTCGCGAATGTCGTCGCCCGATAGGCTCTCCTTATCCTCCTTGATCAGTTTGTTGGCCTTGGCATAGGCGTTCACCGTACGCGTCAGGGCCGACCGGAAACCGCTGAGATGCGTGCCGCCCTCGATCGTGTTGATGTTGTTGGCAAAGCACAACATCGTTTCGCTGTAGGCTTCCGTGTACTGGAAGGCGATCTCGCAAATGATGGCGTCCTTTTCCTTGTTGAAGTAAATGACTTTGGGATGCAACGGGCTTTTGCTGCGATTCAGGTACTCCACGAACTCGGTGACCCCGCCCTTGAATTTGAACAACTCCTCGCGGGCCGGCTCTTCCTGCGAGAACTGAATTTCGATCCCGCCATTCAGGAACGCCAATTCGCGCAGCCGGTTGGCGAGAATATCCCACTCGAACTTGGAAACCGTAAAGATGGTGTTATCCGGCAGAAACGTAACCTTCGTTCCCGTTCCCCGCGTCTTGCCAATGGTTTCAAGTTTGGTGACCGGTTTACCCCGTTCGTACCGCTGGTGGTAGACGTTGCCGTCGCGCCGGACTTCCACCTCGAGCCACTCGCTCAAGGCGTTCACGCACGAAACACCCACCCCGTGTAATCCGCCCGAGACCTTGTAGCTATCGTTATCGAACTTTCCACCCGCGTGCAGCATGGTCAACGCGACTTCAACAGCCGGTCGTTTCTCGGTGGGATGCATATCCACCGGAATGCCTCGCCCGTTATCGTTGACCGTCACCGAACCATCGGCGTTGATCCGAACCTGGATACTGTTGCAGAAGCCCGCCAGCGCCTCGTCGATCGAGTTGTCGACGACCTCATAAACCAAGTGGTGGAGCCCGCGGACGGACGTGTCGCCGATATACATGGCCGGTCGTTTCCGAACCGCCTCAATGCCTTCAAGAATGGTAATGTGCGAGGCATCATAGGCCCCGCTTTTCTTTTTCTGATCAACCATGGTTTAACTCGTTCTCCCTGCGACAGTTACATCTCATAACAGTTCCCGATTCAGTAGCGATCCCGGGCCGGATTCCTCGGGACTGCCGCCCCCGATTTTCACAGGCTAAATACACTTCCCTCGCGGGGGAGTCATCAGGGTCCGAACGTACCGAAATACACCAAAATAATCAAGGGGTATCTGGCCCAAATACCACAAAATATGGGGTATACCTCCCCCACCCCTCCGCTACCTTTTGTGGTGGAGGCCTGTGCTGGCATCATGTAGAATCAGCCTCCATGACCTACGAACCTGACGCCTCCCGTTATGAAACCATGATCTTCAACCGATGCGGTCGCAGCGGCTTGAAATTGCCGGCACTCTCCCTGGGTCTCTGGCACAACTTCGGCGACGTCGATCCAGCCCCGAACCAGCGGGCCATGGTGCGCCGTGCCTTCGACCTGGGAATCACCCATTTCGACCTGGCCAACAATTACGGTCCGCCCCCGGGAGCCGCCGAGCGGAATTTCGGCCGGATACTGAAGGATGATCTGGGAAACCACCGCGACGAATTGATCATCTCCACCAAGGCCGGATATACCATGTGGCCAGGCCCCTATGGCGACTGGGGTTCGCGAAAATACCTCCTGGCAAGCCTCGATCAGAGCCTGAAACGAATGGGCCTGGATTACGTCGATCTCTTCTATTCCCATCGGCCTGATCCGGAAACACCCATTGAAGAGACCCTGTCGGCCCTGACCCAGGCGGTGCATCAGGGCAAGGCCCTTTACGTCGGAGTGTCCTCCTACAACGCCGAGCAGACCCGCCGGGCAGCTTTCCTGCTGCGCGAAGCCGGCACCCCCTGCCTGATTCATCAACCCAACTATTCCCTGTTTAACCGGTGGATCGAGAAAGACCTGCTGAACGTTTTGGGTGAGGACGGTATCGGCTGCATCGCGTTCTGCCCCCTGGCGCAAGGCCTGCTGACCAACCGCTACCTGACCGGAATCCCCGAGGGCTCCCGCGCTGCCAAGCCGCACGGGTTTCTCAAGCCCGCGCAACTCACACCGGCAAGGCTCGACCAGGTCCGGAGACTCAACGATCTCGCGCTCGCCCGCGGGCAAACACTCGCCCAAATGGCATTGACCTGGGTGTTGCGCGATCAGCGGGTCACGTCCGCCCTGATCGGAGCGAGCCGGGTCCAGCAGATCGAGGAAAACGTCAAGGCGCTTACGGCGCCCCGCCTGTCCGACACGGAACTCGCCGCCATCGAGATTATCCTGAAGTAACCCGACAGCGTCAGCCCCGATGCCTGCACTCCGCAAGCGGGTCTAGTACCGATAGTGCGCCGGCTTGAACGGGCCTTTGACGGGCACATTCAAATACTTGGACTGGCGGCGCGTCAGGGTCTCGAGCTTCACGCCTAGCTTGCCCAAATGCATCGACGCCACCTTCTCGTCGAGCAGTTTCGGCAGGACATAGACGCCCACGGGATACTTCCCTGGATTCGTGAACAGCTCGATCTGCGCCATCACCTGGTTGGTGAAACTGTTGGACATCACAAAACTCGGATGCCCCGTCGCGCAGCCCAGATTCACGAGTCGTCCTTCCGCTAACAGAATGATGCTCCGCTTGCTCGGGAAAGTGACCTTGTGAACCTGCGGCTTGATCTCCAGCCAGGTGTATTTCTTGATGGCCTCAACCTGGATTTCGCTGTCAAAGTGCCCGATGTTGCACACGATCGCCATGTCCTTCATGCGGCGCATGTACGATTCGGTAATCACGTCGCAGCAGCCCGTCGCGGTGACGAAGACATCCCCGATCAGGCACGCCTCGTCCATCGTCATCACCTGGTAACCTTCCATCGCGGCCTGCAGCGCACAGATCGGGTCGATCTCCGTCACAATCACCCGCGCGCCCTGTCCGCGCAACGATTGGCAACAACCCTTGCCGACATCGCCGTACCCCGCCACCACGCAAATCTTGCCCGCCAGCATCACGTCCGTAGCCCGCATGATTCCATCCGTCAGCGAGTGCCGGCACCCGTAGAGGTTGTCGAATTTGGACTTGGTGACCGAGTCGTTGACGTTAAAGGCCGGAACCAGCAATTCGCCGCGGGCGTTCATCTGCTCCAGGCGGTGCACGCCCGTGGTCGTTTCCTCGCTGATACCGCGAAGGCTCTTGATGATCCGGTGGAACCGCTTGGGATCGCGCTTGAGCGACGCCTTGAGCTGGGCCAGCAGAATGCCTTCCTCGCGACTGTCAGGCTTGCGGTTCAACACAGAGGCGTCCTTCTCTGCCTGGTATCCCAGGTGAACGAAAAGCGTGGCGTCGCCGCCGTCATCGAGGATCATGTTCGGGCCTTTACCCCCGCCCCAATCCAGGATGCGATCGGTGTATTGCCAATACTCCTCCAACGTTTCGCCCTTGTAGGCGAAAACCGGTGTGCCTTTCACCGCGAGGGCGGCGGCCGCGTGGTCCTGCGTGGAAAAAATATTGCAACTGGCCCATCGCACCTTGGCGCCCAGGTCTTCCAGCGTCTCAATCAGCACCGCCGTCTGGATGGTCATATGAAGGGACCCGGTAATACAGGCGCCCTTGAGCGGCTTCTGTTTGCCGTATTCCTCGCGCATGGCCATCAGGCCGGGCATTTCCTTCTCGGCGAGCGCAATCTCTTTCCGGCCAAAGTCGGCCAGTGACAAGTCTTTAACCAGAAAATCTTTACCGCGTTTCATGCTGCTTTTCTCCCTCGTTGTAAGTCAGGCAGGGTACACCGAAATGGAAGCGGTCGTCCAGAAATCTGTTAACACCGAATCCTCCACCCTCTGTCGGGCGCCAGTTTGACTTCCCCCCCCGTTTCCAGTAAATACGATTCTACGCATGAGTCACAGCGAGTCCAAACCACGCCACCGCGGCAAACAGCACCGTCGGCGCCCCCTCCGCCGGGCTGCGCTTCTGGTCGGCGCCCTGACCATTCCGTTGGGAGGCCTGCTCCTGACCTGGGCCCACCGTGACCGGAACGATGTGCCGCGTCTATTAGGGAGCCTCTATCTCCTCGCCGGGGGCCTGTCGCTACTGTTCTGGGTTTTGCTCACCGCCTATACCCGCCTGCGCGGGCGAGGCACGTCCACACTCAGGACCGACTGCGCACCATCGAGCCGATCCGGACTGGCCCTGTTGATGGCCCTGCTCCTGATGACCTTTCTGTCGGGAGTCATCCTCCACTCGCTGATGTCCACCCACGCGAAATTACGGGCGGGGGAAGCGCGCCGGACCCGGCTGCTGCTCCGTGCCGCCGCCTTGGACGCCGCGTGGGACAGCCTCCAAACCCTGGCCGGAACCGCGCAGGCAGCGGTCCCGGACCAGACCCTTGAGAATCGCCTTCCGTCAGGAATCGCGACCAGGGTCGCCCTGCGCCCATTGGACCGCACATCCCTGCCGGTGCCGCTCCAGCGGGTGGAGCCTCCCCTGTTCGGACAATATCTTACCGTGGCTGCCGAGGCGGTCCTCGGGGACGCTGCCAGCATGGCGCGGGGAATGGCCTGCCGCCTGCCCAGCGGTGAAATACGGGTCCTCAGCTGGTGGGAGCGCCCCTGAATAACGATATGAGCCGCCTCCGAATAACTTTTTCGCCCTGGGCTCGTACCGCCGTTGGCGTGGACGGCGACCCGGCCAGGCTCACCGTCGTGCGGGCCACTCGCCGGGGAAACAGTCTCTCGTTTACGTCGATATCGGCCGGTGATATCGCTCCGGATGAGACCGTCGCCGCCCCTCTGCTTCAACGCGAAAGCTTTGTCAAGTGGCTCACTGTCCCGCTCCCTTCCGCGCGAAAGGCGGAACGCGTCTTCCCTTCCATGCTCGACGTCCAACTGCCCTTCTCCGTCGAGGAGTGCGGTTATGCCCTCGTGATGACGCGACCGACCGCAGACCACACCGGAACCCGGGGACTGCTGGTCGGCGCCCGCAACGGGGACATCGAGAAACGGCTGGGAGAGTTGCAGGCCGCCGGCGTGGATCCGCATGTTCTCGACCAGGAGAGTCTGGCCCTCTGGTCGCAGTGCGCCCGGGAATGGCCGACTGATCAGGCGGTGCGCCTCCTCGTCTACCTGGACGCCGGCCGCACCACGCTGGTGATCGGTCAGGGCGATGAACTCCTGAGCGCCCACGCCCTGCGCCAGGCTGATCCCGATCAGATCATCCGCCTCCTGAAATCCACGTTCGCCCTTCCGCCCCCTGTCAGCCAGTGGATGTGGGCCGGTCCGTTGGCCGCCGAAAGTGATACCGTCCGGAAACTTCAGACGGAGTTGGCGACGCGCTGGCCGGGATCCATGCAAGTGGTGAATGATCCCAAAACATTCCTGGCCCGTGCCCTGGCCACACGGGCCTTGAACGCGCCGCCGTTGCCCTGCAACCTGCGGGCGGGCCGGTTCACGCATCCCCTTATCGCCAAACGTCAGGACCAGAAGCCCTACCGGACGGCAGCCGCCCTTCTGCTGGCTGGCCTGGCGCTTATCGCCGTCAATCTCGCCTGGCAGATCGCGACACACCGCCGGCTGGCCCGCGCCCAGGACCAGATTCGCGCGCTGGCCGTCGATATTGCCGGGTCGCCACGCCTCGTTCCCCGGGGTCAGGAACTCCTGAGCGGCCGGCGCGCACTCGCGGCCCAATCCCGCCAACTCGAGCCCTTTCTGGCGGCTGTGGAACGGCCACTGGTTGATGTCCTGAGAACCATCCTCACCCTGGGACAGGATGAGAACCTTGCCTTTGAGACACTCACGTTGAACCGTCAGACGGTCGTCCTTCATGGCCTCGCCTCGAAATGGAGCCAGTGCGAACGTGCGGTCACCCGCCTGAAAGAACAGGGAACGAACGTCAAGTTGGAGCGTAAGGACGCCCCGACTGGCGAGGAACGGCTGGCCTTTGTGATCAGCATGGAATGGCCACATGAAAGATAATCCCATCCGGCTCATCCTTTTGCGCGTGGCGGCGGGGGTCGCGGTGCTGACCGGCTTGGTCTGGACCGGCCAATCCCTGGCCCATCTCGGGCAGGCCACCGATTTGTACCGGAAGAAGATATCCGATATCCGGGAACTGTCGACCCTGCGGCAGACCGTGCTGCGTTACCGCCGCGTGCTGACGGACCGGGAACAGATGGCTAGCCCGCTCACCCCGTTGGCCGAAGTGCTGCGGACCGCCCTC
>JBAXWO010000103.1:0-7521 GCA_037128375.1 bacterium | reverse complement strand
CAGTACACCGGCCACCACCCCCGCATCCGCGCCGCCCCAAGCGCCGTCCGACGGCGCCCCCGCCGCGCCGGAGGAAAGTCCACTGACCCGCGCCAAGCGCCGCGCCCGCGAACGGATCGGCTGATGCCAGGGGCCGGGCGCGCCTCTACTCTGAACCCACGCTCAACATCCAACACACGGTCCCGGCCATCGTCCTCGTCCTCGTCGTCGTCCTCGTCATCGATTTAACAGGGCCTCAAGCCCTTCGAGCGTCATGTTGTCGGCGATGGCGTCGTGGGGGATGAGGAGGTATAGCCAAGGCTTGCCGTTGTAGGTCTTCGCGTGGGCGGTGGCGTGCTGACACTCACTCGGTGACGGGGAATCTATGAGTGAACGCGCAAGCGTCCAAACTGCACGTGAGAATGAACCGTGTCTTAAGCATGCAATGCAGCCTTCAAATAGCCGGTGTTTGCTCTAGTATTCACGAAGGCGCAATGGTATATTTAACGAATCGATGATGGAGAGGATAAGAAACCAAGTAGATATGGTTCTGCAATGTCCGAAACGTTGACATCTATAGCCGCAGGCAGCCGCATTTTGGTGAGGGACGAGGAGTGGCTTGTGCGGAAAGTCGACCTGACACCGTCGGGCGCAAATCTGTTTACTGTCACCGGTCTTTCTCCACTCGTACGCGACCGTGAAGCCCTGTTTATCGACGAGATCGAGAACAAACTGGATCAGCCGATCCAAGTGGTGGATCCCGCCACCACGGAACCCGTTCTCGACATCTCCCCCTATTACCGGGACACGCGCCTGTTCTTAGAATCTTTGCTCCGCCAAACCGTCCCTGAGGACGCCCGCCTGTGCATCGGGCACAAGGGCGCGATGGATGTCCTCCCCTACCAGTTAGACCCCGCTCGCCTTGCGCTGAAGCAACCCCGTCAGCGCATCCTGATCGCCGATGCCGTCGGTTTGGGCAAAACCATTGAGTGTGGCATCCTGCTTTCAGAGATGATCCGGCGCGGCCGCGGCCGCCGCATCCTCGTCCTGACGGTCAAGTCGATGATGACCCAGTTCCAGAAAGAACTCTGGGCCCGCTTCTCGATCCCCCTTGTCCGCCTCGACTCCGAAGGCCTCCAACGGGTTCGCGCGCGCGTGCCGACCAACCATAACCCGTTCCACTATTTCGACAAAACCATCATCTCGATCGATACCATCAAGCAGGACAGTGAATACCGCACCCATCTGGAGAACGCCTGGTGGGACATCATCGTCATCGACGAGGCTCACAACGTCGCCCGCCGCGGCACAAACTCACTGCGTGCCCGCGTCGCCGAACTGCTCTCCTCACGATCCGACTCCCTGATTCTGCTCTCCGCAACTCCGCACGACGGCAAACGCGAGTCGTTCGCCAGCATCATGAACATGCTGAACCCGACCGCGATCAAGAACGAGGACGATTACGGTCCCGCCGATATCGAAGGGCTTTTCATACGCCGCTTCAAGAAAGACATCAAAGATCAGGTCTGCGGATGTTTTCCCGAGCGTGTCGTTCACACTCACCATCTGGCGTCCAGCCCATCTGAGGAACAGGCCTACGCCTGCCTGGCTGACCTGAACATCTCGCAACTCGACAGCAACCGCAAAACAGGGGAGATGCTCTTCAAGACCCTTCTGGAGAAATCTCTGTTTTCCAGCCCCGACGCTTGCCTTGAAACCATTACCAGCCGTATCAAGCGCACCGCCGAGCGCCCCGATGCCGCCCGCTATGCGGACGCGGCGGCATCGCTGCAACACCTCGCGTCACGACTCAAGGCGGTCACCCCCTCGGACTTCTCCAAGTACCAGAACCTGCTCTCCCTGTTGCGGCCCGACTCGCCCCATGCGATCAACTGGGCTCCCAAGCAGTCGGGCGACCGCCTGGTGATCTTCACCGAACGCATCGCCACGCTCAACTGGCTTTTCGCGCATTTGCCCTCCGACTTGGACTTGCGTCCGAATCAGGTGTCCGTGCTTCACGGCGCAATGACCGATATCGAGCAACAGGACATCGTGGAGGCTTTCGGCAATGAGGCGTCACCCCTCCGGCTTCTGATCGCTTCGGACGTCGCCTCCGAAGGCATCAACCTCCACTACCTCTGCCACCGCCTCATTCACTTCGACATCCCGTGGTCGCTCCTGACCTTCCAGCAGCGGAACGGCCGTATCGACCGTTATGGCCAGGAACAGCAGCCCCAGCTGCACTACCTGCTTACGGACAGCCAGCACCCCAAGATCCGCGGTGACCAGCGCATTCTCGAAATCCTCATCGCCAAGGACAAGCAGGTGACCGAGAACATCGGCGATCCCTCCGAATTCACGGGTCTGCACTCCGTCGAGGAAGAAGAGGCCGCTATCGCTGCCGCCATCGAAGCCGGCACGCCCCCGAAAGCCTTCGACGCGCTGTTCGGCGGAGCCCCCCAGACAGACGATCCGTTTCTCGCCGCGCTTCTCGGCAAGATGCCGTCCGCCTCCGGCCACTCCGTCACCACGTCGGACCACATCGCCGAAGCCCCCTCGTTCTTCCCCGACGATTACACGTGGGCCAAAGAAGCGGTCGCCTACGCCCAGTCGCGCATGGGCGAACGCATGCAGGTCGAATTCGTCGGCGACCGCAAAGAGATCCACCTCTACCTTCCCGAAGACCTCAAGCGCCGCCTGAATCGCCTGCCCCCGGAGATCCGAACGCACGATGAACTGTGGGTGTTGACCGCTGACCGCAACGCCGTGATGCGCGAAATCCGCGACTGCCGCAAGGAGCAGAACCGCTGGCCGCGTACGCAACTTCTCTGGCAACAGCATCCGGCCATGGAATGGCTCCAAGACAAGATCTTATTCGCTTTCGGCCGTCAGCACGCGCCAGTCGTGCAACTACCCTCCCTGTCATCCGATGAAACCATCGTCCTGGCGACCGGCTTGCTGCCCAACCGCAAAGGCCACCCCCTGATCCAACGCTGGGCGGGCATCCGCTTTCTGGACGGCAATCTCCAGAACACGCTCACGCTCCCGGAGGTCATGGCCCGCACCCGCTTCGGACAGGAGACCTACCCGAACCCGACCGGCCCGGATACCCCGACCGACAGCGTCCAGCATCTCAAGCCTCTCATCACTCCTGCGGTCAGCGCCATGCGGTTCGAATTGCAGAAAGCCCGCCTCGCCTTCGATAGCGAGATGGAGCCGCTCCTGAAAGACCAACTCGACCGCCTGAACGAGTTCCGCAACGCCCGGACCTTGCAACTCGAATTCCAGTTCGAGAAGTCCGGTCAGAAACACTCTGCCGAGTTGCGCAAAGTGCAGGATCTCTACGAAGTGTACAAAGCCTGGATTCACGACACGCTCGAAACCGAGGACCGTCCGTCCATCCGTATCGCCGCTATCATCACCGGCAGGAGGGCTCAATAGCCATGGCCCTCAACCTCACTGGCATCAACAACCGCAACGAGTATTACTCACAGCACTACCTGCTGGCGCTGCTGGAGGGCGACCTCAAAGAACTGGTCGGCCGCTGGGATGAGACCGCCGCTAATCACCCGGACTCCGAAGCTCACCGCCCGCCACCGGGCAAGATCCGTGCACTGGGTGTACCCTACCTCCGCCTTTGCAACCGCTTCGAACGTCTCCACGACCCCGAGGCGCGTCTTTCCGCGCAGTCCGAATGGCTATGCGGCTTCTTTTCCGCCTTAGGTTACGCGCCGCAGCCGGCGTGGCGTACCTTGACCCCCGGCGGCTTGCGGCTTCCCCTGCTCGCCGCCGTAGACAAACCTTCCGGCGCACCGCTGCTTTGGGTGCTCCCCGCGCTGCCGCCACCAGACGAGCCGGGCGCCGACCCGCTCACACTTGCCGTCGATCCCGCGCAATACGCCGCCGACCCCGAACGTGACAACCCGCAGTCCGACGGCAAACGCCCCGACCCCGACATGCCGTGGGACGAACTCGTCACCCGCCATATTTTCTCTCTCGACGAACCGCCCCGCTGGGTGCTCTTGGCATCGTTCGGACACCTCTGTCTGCTGGATCGCACCAAATGGCCGGAGCGCCGCTACCTCTCTTTCGACCTTCAGGAGATCTACAACCGTCGCGAGGAAAGCACCCTCCGCTCCACAGCCGCACTCCTGCACCGCGACAGCATCTGTCCCGCCGAAGGCTTTGCCCTGCTCGATACTCTGGACGAAAATTCCCATCGACACGCCTTCTCCGTTTCCGAAGACCTCAAGGATGCCATGCGGGAGTGCGTCGAGCGGCTCGGCAACGAGGCGGTGTGGTTTCTGGAAAATAAACGAAAAAAAGGCGTCTATAGTGAAACCGCTGCTGAGAACGTAAACGCCGACGAACTCACGCGCGGCTGCTTGCGCTACCTCTACCGCCTCCTCTTCATCCACTACCTCGAAGCCCGTCCCGAACTCGGCTACCTGCCCATCAAGAGCGACGAGTACTTCAAAGGCTACTCGCTCGAAGCCCTGCGCGACTTGGAGGAGGTTGATCTCGGTACGGACTGCGACCGCGACGGTCTTTTCTTTGACCGCTCCATCCGCATTCTTTTCAACCTCATTTTCGAAGGCCGTGACCTTGGCCAGCACACCTTCAATTTCGACAACCGCTCCATCCGCGACGACTTCCGCATCGCCCCGCTCAAGAGCCACCTGTTCGATCCGGACAACGCCCCGATTCTCAAGCGCGTGCGCTTCCGCAACGTCGTCCTGCAGGAGGTGGTTCGCCGTCTCTCCCTCGGCAAACAAGGCCGCGGACGTAACGCCCGCGCCGGACGCATCTCTTACGCCCAGCTCGGCATCAACCAGCTCGGCGCGGTCTACGAGAATCTCCTTTCCTACTCCGGCTTCTTCGCCAAAACCGACCTCTACGAGGTCAAACCGTCCGATGCCGACTACGACCCACTCATCCACGCCTACTTCGTCACCGAAGCCGAACTGGCCGACTATCGTGATGGGGAGCGCGTCTACGCGCCTGCACACGCCGATGCGCCACGCCGTCTCCTGTGCCACAACAAAGGCCGCTACATCTACCGCCTCGCCGGCCGCAACCGCGAGAAATCCGCCTCGTACTACACGCCGGAAAGCCTCACCCAGTGCCTCGTCAAATACGCCCTCAAGGAACTGCTCAAGGAGAAGGCCGCCGACGACATCCTCTCGCTGACCGTCTGCGAAATGGCCGTCGGCTCCGCCGCCTTCTTGAACGAGGCGGTCACCCAACTGGCAGACGCCTACCTACGCCTGAAACAGAAGGAGACGGGCCTGACCCTCGCCCACGACGAGTACGCCCGCGAGAAGCAGCGCGTGAAGATGCGCCTGGCGGACAACAATGTTTTCGGCGTGGACCTCAACCCCACCGCCGTTGAACTCGCCGAGATCTCGCTGTGGCTGAATACCATTTACGAGAACGAGTCCTCGAACTGCGCCCACATCCCCTGGTTCGGACTCCAGCTCGCCAACGGCAACTCCCTCGTCGGCGCCCGCCGCCAGACCTTCCCCGTGAATCTACTCACGGAAAAGCCCGGACGGGGCGGTGACAAGGCCCGTTGGACTGAGGCGCTTCCGGACCGCATCCAATGGACGAACGCCGTATCCGAGGCGCCCTGCTTGCCGAAACGCCAAAAGAACACCGTCTACCACTGGCTCGTTCCAGATCCCAACATGTCCCTGTACGGCGACAAGGTGGTCAAGGTTCTCAAGCGCGGCGAGATCAACGCCATCAACGCGTGGCGCAAAGGGTTCTGCAAAGCTTTCGAGTCCTCAGACATCGAAACGCTCAAAGCACTCTCCGCTGCCGTCGATCAGTTGTGGCAGCGCCACCTCGACGCCAGTGTGAAGCTGCGCGCGCTAACCACCGACGCGTTGCCCGTCTGGCCGGAGAAACCATCGGTCACGCCGCCGACCAGCACCCAGTGGAAGGATGAGCAGTTGGCGAAGACGATTCGCCACCCTTACTCACCCTACCGTCGCCTCAAGCTCGCCATGGACTACTGGTGCGCCCTTTGGTTCTGGCCTATCGAGCAATCGGCTCTGCTGCCGACGCGCGACCAGTTCCTCATGGAGATGTCGGTTTTGCTCGGGGTCACCCCTACCGCATCAGAAAAAATCGCTCAGGACGAATTCGCGAGTCTGTTGGTCGAAATATCCGGAGCGCCCCAACAGGTCCAGCCCGATCTTGATCTTGATGATCCCGCCGGGATAATCAATGTCGAAGAACTCTGCGAAAAACTGCCGCGCCTCAACCTCGTGCGACAACTTGCCGACAAGCGTCGCTTCTTCCACTGGGAACTGGAGTTCGTGGATGTCTTCGCCCGGTGGGGCGGCTTCGATCTGATTGCCGGTAATCCGCCTTGGATCAAGATCGAGTGGAACGAGGGTGGACTCCTCTCCGAACTGAACCCCGCCTTCGCTATCCGCAAACTTTCCTCCAGTGAGATGGCTGGGCTTAGGAAAGCTGAACTCATTAAGTCCGGTGTTCTTGCTGACTATCTCAGTGAATATGAGGAATTCGAAGGCACCCAGAATTTCCTTAACGCTCAACAGAATTATCCGCTACTTGTCGGACAAAAGGCCAACCTCTATAAATGTTTTATCACCCGCGCTTGGGAACTGAATAGCCCCACCGGCGTGACAGGATTCCTGCACCCTGAAGGCGTCTATGATGACCCGAATGGCGGCCCACTTCGGCGCTGTCTATACCCTCGATTACGCTCTCACTTCGAGTTTGAAAATCAACTGTGCTTGTTTGCAGAGGTACACCACAATACGAAATTTAGTATAAACATTTACCATAGCCCAAAGTCAGCCACACGCTTTCGCCACCTCGCCAACTTGTTTGCAGTCTCCACAGTAGACGCATGTTTTGATCATTCTGGCGCTGGAATGCTGTCCGGCATCAAAGACAATGACGGCGACTGGGGCACGTCAGGCCATCTGGACCGTGTTATCCTAGTGGACACAGAGGTTCTAACACTTTTTGCGCGATTGTATGACGAAGACGGAATGCCGACTGATGAGGCCCGCCTGCCCGCCCTTCACTCGCGTCAGTTTGTAAATGTTCTGCGTAAATTCGCAGAATACCCCCGAAAAATCAAGGACCATTGGGAGCTGTTCTTCGGTTTAGACATGTGGTGGCACGAAACCAATGCGCAAACAGAAGGCATAATTCGGCGAGAGACACGCTTCCCCTCAAGTCCTCATGAACTGATCCTTTCTGGCCCACATTTCTTCGTCGCTAATCCGAGTAGCAAGTCCCCGCGCAAAATCTGCGAATTAAACTCGGATTACGACATTCTCGACCTTAGTGCCCTACCAGACAACTACCTGCCGCGCACAAACTACGTTCCAGCCTGTGATGAGGCGGAATATCGTCGCCAGATCCCCTCTGTTCCGTGGGACAGGAAGATTGCGGTTACCTCCGTATATCGCCTTTTGAATCGGCGTCAGTTAAGTCAAAGTGGAGAACGAACATTAATCGCCACTATCGCACCACCAGGGCCATCGCACATTAACACGG
>JBAXWO010000102.1:0-7571 GCA_037128375.1 bacterium | reverse complement strand
CATGGGGCCGAATTCGAGAAGTGGGCTGCGTCAGCACTGGCGGAAAAGGCTGAACCTCTGGCGGATCTTCTGGCCCGGGCGGCGGCAAATACGGCCGCAACCGACGCAATCCTGAAAAGCGCCCTGGCCGCAGTTGGCGGACCCGGCGAAAAACACCCGCACCATCATCACGACTGAGCCCGGTCTCCTGAGCCCGCACCCGCTACGGGACCGGCGTGCGGCGATAGTGGCGGGCTACGCCAGCAGGTCCCAAAGCCTGTCAAGATCGACATACTGTCGCACCAGCGAGGTCGCCAGTGCGATCTTCTCCTCATCGCTTTCGAGGATCTTGACGGTGATGTCGTGGAGTAAGGCTGTGGCTTCATAGGTGGGCATATCCACAGTCAATATCGGTATATGGGTGCGCATGATCAGTTCCCTGGTCTGTGGTGCCAGCTGCATACCCCCCGTCAGAATGATGCCTGAGAGATCGATGTCATGACGGAGCAGGTCGCTCGCCGCCGCCGCAAGCACCACGTCATCCCGGTCGCCGGGCACAATCAGCAAGGCCTTATCCTTGATGAATTTCAGGGCATTGTGGGCCGTCATGGCTCCCACCACGATTTCGGCGATCTTGTTGGACAGGCACTGGTGCCCATTCACCACCGTGGCACGAATCGCCGTGGCCACCTGCCCGACAGTCGGCCAGGTCAATTCCCGGTTGTACGGGAGCACGCCCAGCAGCGCCAATCCCCGTCGCGCGAAAGCCTTGGTCAGATAGTCGCGTGTCTGGTCCAGTTTCTCGGGCTGGATCTTGTTGGCGATGACACCGACCACCTCCACATTTTCCCTCTCAAAAAGATTGTGATTCAACGCGATTTCATCCACGGGGCGACCTATACCGCCCAGCGTCACGATGATGACCTTCGCATTAAGCATACGCGCGACGCGGGCATTGGACAGATCGAAAACGGAACCAACGCCGGCATGCCCCGTGCCTTCGATGACAACCAGGTCATTGTCCTTGGCCGCCATGGCATAGGAATCCTTGATGGAACGAACCAATCCAGGCGTAACCCCGTCAGGATCGTCGAGAAAATGACGCGTGAAATTCCGTTCGATGGCCACGGGGCTCATGTCTTTGAGGGGACAGCGCAAGGCGCAGACGCGCTGAACAAGCACACTATCCTCATCGATGGTCTGTCCGTCGACAAGCACGTAGCGTTGTCCCACAGGCTTGATGAACCCGACGGACTTCGCCTTCTTGCGGTACGCATCCAGGAATCCCAGGGTACAGGTGGTCTTGCCGTCATTCTGACTGGTTGCGGCCACGAACAACCTTTTTTCAATGCCATTGATCATAGATACCTCAGTTCTCAGTCATGGGTTTTCCGGAGAGCGCGTCTAGCAGCAGTTCCGCGGCGACTACACGATCCTCGGCGGGTAACAGGCGTTCCGCATCCGCACGATAGATAAAGCTCGCTCCAGGTCCGATCTCATCGTCACCCTCATACCGGACGATGGTGACCGGGACACGTGGACAAACAGCGAAGCAATAGCCGTCCCCGGCTCCCGGCACCCGGGTTCCGCCACACTGCTCGGCGCACCGCATGAACTGCTCCGCAGTCCTGCCCGATGTAGCCAGAAACCGTTCCGTGATCCGTTTGCCGAAAACGCTGAGATAACTGCGGCAGTCCTGAAAATAACTGAAAGACACCGGGGAAGCGTCGGGAGTGAGATCCTCCGCGCACAGGTAATGAACGGCCAGCACGGCCCAGGCGGAACGCGCCGGTCCGGAGTCCTGCACCAGCACGCAGCGTTGCTCCGGGTCAAGGATGAGGCGTCGGTTCAAGACCGGCAGGCACAGCGTCTCCCCAGTCAGCGTCACCCCGAGAGACACCAGCCGGTCGGGGGAGGGCCACCGCTGGCGCAACGCATCTAATCCCCGCTGCAGCGCCTGATCATAGGGCCGCTGCCGCGGAGGGGGCGTCAGAACCTGAGTCGATAATCCAACCATGCTTTCAGAGACCTCCGCCGCCTGGCCCGGCCTCCTGGCAGAGCCGGCAACCTACTTCTGCCGGTAGGCCTTCAAATACGAGTCACTGTAGATCATCTTGTTAAGCAGAACCTCGGCCGTAATCATCGCATCCATCAACTCCGTGTCAAGCGGATCGTGGATGCTGGCATCCAGCCCGGCCTGCACGGCCATGACGAGGAACGCCCGGTTGATCAATCCACGCTCGGTGGCGCCCTGACTGAGATTGCTCAACCCGATCACCACATGCGGCGCCGGATCTGAAAGCAGTTTGAACTGGCGGATGGTCTCGAGCATGATAGCGGGCGCATCCTGCGCGCAGTTCAGGGGCAGCGTGATGGGATCCAGATAGACCTCATCAGCGGAGATGCCGACCTCCATCGCGGCAGCCAGAACGCGCATGCCGATTTCCACCTTCGCATCCGCGGTCGCGGCGACGCCGTTCTCGTCGATCGCCAGGCCAATGATGCGCGCCTTGAACTCCTGGGCCAGTTTCATGAAGGCCCCAAGTTTATCCGCCTGACCCGTGGTGGAATTGATCATGCCCGTACCCTTGCGGCAGGCAGCCTCCAACCCGATTCGCATCACCTCCAGATTAGGGGTATCGATCGCCAGGCAGATATCCGTCACCTCGCGCGTGGTGTCGACCAGCCACTTCATTACCACGGGGCGTTCGGCCTTGGGGACACGCGTTCCCACATTGATGTCCAAGGCGTTCGCCCCGGCAGCAATCTGCTTCTCGGCCATGGCCCGAATGGGTTGGGGATCCTTCGCCAAAATGGCATCCCCGATCGCGGTAAACATTCCGTTGGTTCGTTCTCCAATGACAAACATGTTCGTTCTCCTTATTCTTACTTAACCATGAGTTCGTTGATCGTCTTCTGAACGGCAGTCACCGCGGCAGGATGGCGCATCACCAGGATGTCGCTCCCCGCCTGCAGCAGTGTTGAAGCCGTTCCCACTTCCCATAAAATGCCGCGGGTCTTCTCGTCGCCCCAATCGGGATTCTCCTGCAGGCTCGCCTTCGCCTCCTTCGTGCGCCACGCTTCGGATCCTACCATGCAAATGACGGGCAGGGACATGATCTTATCGCCGCCCAAAGCCGCCAGCCGTCCGCGTTCCTGAATGGAGTAGGCGTACTCAATGCCATATCCGAGGGCGCCGGTGGTGGGGTACATGACAATCCGGTTCAGCGGGAACCCCATTTCTGAAACCAGGATATTGACCTGCTTGGCGATATTGATGTCAATGGGGCTCAAGCCTATGATGGCATGCCCGTCCGCCAGGCAAGAGGCCACCAGGGTCTTGTAGTTGTCCTCCTTGACGGTACCCATCAGGCAGCGCTCTCCAGCCGCCGCCTGGCTGCACCGGGGCAACACGTTGTTGTCTTTCTCATCATGGTCGCTGCCCCAGATGATCAGCGGCACTCGCGCTGCCTTCAGGACGGACTTGACGACCGCCGCCGCCTGTTCCGGAGAGGCGTCGCCAAAGTCGGGATGCGTGCCCGCCAGTTTGAGGCAGAGCATTTTGGCGCCAAACTCCTCGACACACTTGCGCGCCCAGTCAGCCGGAGACTTCACCACGGGGCCCAAGGCATCCATCAGCGGTTGCGCCCAGTCATCGGGTTCGCGATCCCATATCTCCATGGCAATCGCCGGGGCATGCGGAGTACCTCCTTCAAAGTTCATAAAAGGCAGCGCGCTCGCACCGCCCACGGTTACCACCGAGGTACGCGTCCCCCCGTCTGCCTGAGTGGCTCCAAGGGTGACTTCATTGATCGTTCCTGTCCATTTTTCCTTCGCATCTTCCATGATACTCATGCCGTTCTCCTTTCCAAAAGCCTTGACACCAGACCATCCACGGCCACCACGGCCGGCGAGTTCGCAGGCAGATCCTTCACGGCCTGCCCCCTCATATCAAAATCAGCAACGGCCGGATCGGCCGGAATCATCGCCAGGTTCTCCAAACCCGTCTTCTGGAACTCGGCCATCAGGCCGGGCGGGACCTGCCCATTACACTCGTTCAGAACCAGGTGGCACCCGCCAATGTCGAGGTGCAGCGTCCGCACAAGATCCATGATGCGACACGCCGTCCGGGCGCCGATGACCGAGGGCTGGCAAATCACCAGCAAGACATCCACGCTGCCATCCGTACGCCGGCTCAGGTGCTCCAGTCCCGCCTCATTATCAATGACCACAGCGGGATATTGTTTACCAATCCTGCCCAGGTATTCGCGCAGCAGGTTATTGATAAAACAATAGCAGTCCGGGCCCTCTTGACGTCCCATCACGAGCAAATCCAGACCGGCCGCCTCAACTAGCGACTCGTTGATCTGGCGTTCGATCCACTCGTTCTTGGAGATCCCGGCGGGTTTGGCCTCCGGCCTGGCACGCAGTTCCTCCCGGAGGGCGCCGATCGTCCGCTCAACGGTAAGGCCGAGTTTGTCCGCCAGACAACTGTTCGGGTCCGCGTCGACGGCAAGAATAGGTTTGACGTTCCGCGCCTGCAGACTGCGGCACAACAGACCCGCGATGGTCGTCTTCCCCGTCCCCCCCTTGCCTGCAAGTGCGATACGAAAACTCATGCCCCCTCCCCCGTAACCGGGCGCGTGTCAGGCCCACCCATCAGTGAAGGGAACTTCTCAATATCGGTATGAGGGAGAAAGAGGCACGAACTGTACTCGTTCATATACTTGTGGTTGGAACTGAGTTCCAGGTAAGTCATCGCCCCAGCTATCTTCTCATGAACGTATTGCAGCGCTTCCTGGGAGAGGAGCACCATCTTCGCACCTAAAACAGATCCGTTGCCGATATACTTGAACTTCGAGTGGGCCAGATCGGGAAGCAGCCCGATACGGACTCCCTGCTCGATTTTGAGGTAGTTCCCAAATCCCCCGGCGATATAGACATGCTGGAGATCCTCAAACTTCATGCCCACGTGATCGAGCAGGCATTCCGTCGCCATGTAGATCGAGCCCTTGCTGTGGATGAGATTGTTGATGTCGGCTTCGGTCAGCACCAGATCGCGTCCCAGTGCGGTCTGGCTGCCGGGATACAGGAGAAACTCCTTGTCGCCGGTCTCGCTCTCCCGGAGCCGGCTGCCGCAAATCGCCGGATCGAAGCGACCCCGTCTGTCGATGCACCCCGTCTTGAGCAATTCGGCCACGGCATCGATCAGGCCGGACCCGCACAGGCCCAGCGGCTTTCCGCCGCCCACCACGTTGCACACCGTGATGCTGCCATTCGGCCCCAACTGGATATGTTCGATGGCGCCGTTGGTGGCCCGCATGCCGCAGGTAATACCGCCTCCTTCGAACGACGGGCCAGCCGAAGCCGAGCAGCAAACCATCCAATCGGAGTTTCCCACCACCAACTCACCGTTGGTCCCGAGATCGATCAGCAGCGAGAGTTCTGAGGATCGCATCATGCCGCTGACGAGCACATCTGCCACAACGTCCCCACCGACATAACTGGCCACCGAGGGCAGGACCGACAACAAGCCCCGCGAATTGATCTTGATGCCCACCTCGGCGGCTCGAATGGTTGGGGGGCAACAGGCGGCGGGGACATAGGGGTCTTTGCGGATATTGGCCGGGTTCAGCCCGCAAAGCAGGTGAATCATCGTCGTGTTCCCCGCGCAAGCCACCATGGAGACGTCATTCAGCCTGATCTTCGCGTCGACCACCAGCGCGGTGATCAGGTCGTTGATGTCGTTGACAACCACATCCCGCAATTGGGTCCTCCGCTCAGGCGTGGCGCTGAACATGATACGAGCGATGACATCGTCGCCGAAGGAAATCTGGGAATTATACTTGGCCTTGGTCGCCAGGGTCCTGGACGTATTCAGATCGACGAGGTGGGCCACAACCGTGGTTGTGCCAAGGTCCAGCGCGACACCGATATTGATGGCCGAGGTGTCGCCCGGTTCCACGTCGACGACTTCAACCGTCCCGCCCCGGCAGCCCAGCAGAACGGTGACCTTCCAGCCGCTTTGCCTCAGGATGTCCGGCAGGCGATTGAGCACGGCGAGCCCGGTCTGCATGATGGGGATATCGCGGGTCTTGCGAAGTTCCCGAAACACCCGCTCCTGATCACAGATACTGTCATCGATGGTGGGCTTAGGAAGTTCGATGTAGACCTTCTGGAATAGGGGATTGCGGGGGAAGAGCGCACCTTCCCCCACCCAATCGGAGATCGAGCCGAATCGGATCGCATCCTCCGTGGCGAGTTGGGGAACCCCGCCCAGACGGGACTCATGCGGCACCTCGATCACCACGTCGCCATCGATGAACGTCTGGCAGGCCAGGGCCATCCCACGCTGAATCTCGCGGCGATCGAGAAACATGTTGGGCTTGGCGGTGACCTTGCCGGACTTGACGATTACCCGACACCTTCCACACACGCCATCACCGCTGCAGACACTGTTGACCGCGATACCAGCGGCCGCGGCGGCTTCCAGGATCGTTTTCCCGGCGGCCGCCTCGATGGTCTTCTCATCCGGCAGGAACGTTATGGAATAAGTCTTCAAGCATTCGCCCAGGTCGTTTTCAGGAACTTCGAGATGCCACTGGCTTCACGAGGCCCCACCAGGACGGTCCACCCGGAGTCCTCCTTGAGGCTGCCGCTCATGACGGCAATGTACCCCGGTATGATGACCTTGCGGTGCGCAATCTTGCTTTTGACCTCATCGGAATTAAGGAAGGCCGCAATCTTTTCCGACGTGAGTTTGTCGGAGGAAAAGGCGGTCAGCACCGAGGTACCCTCGGTGTCGAGCACTCCGATATAGGACGGGACGCGACTGGCCTCCACTTCACCCGCGACGGTGTAGTAGGTCAGGGAGAAGTTGGTCGTGATCATCAGCGGCGAGTCTTTCGTGACGGCCCCGATCGCATTCAACTTCGCTTCCACCTGAATCGGCTTACGCGGATCCGTGTAGAGGTTCTGGCTGACCGTCAGCATGGGCATCAACTGCTCCGGCTGATCCAGTTGCGTGAGCACGATACCCGCATACTTGGCCACATACATGCTGCACGTGGCGACATTGACCAGTTGATCCTCCTGGCTGCACGTCACCATGCAGGGGTACCCCAGTACGCGCAGATTCTTCTTGAGCGCCAGGCGCCGGATCGCGGTCAGAGCCTGCAGGGTTCCAGGGACGCTGGACGCCGTGATATCCAGGACGATGTCCTGAATCCCGGCGGCCCGGACCTTTTCAACCAGCGGCACGAGCTTGTCCAGATCCGGAGCCGTGACGGCCAGGGGACAATTGCGGGCCTTGGCCAAGGTGATGAACGCATCAACAGAAGCATCGGTGGCGGCGTGGATCAGAGGCTTCTTGTCTGCACAGGTGGCCAGCACGGCGTCCAGATGGGCGGCCTGCGAGGACATCAGGATCATGGGCAGATCGAGCGAACTCGCCGCCTGCACGGCCCTGGCAAAGGGTTCCGCCTTGCCGCTCGCGTTCACAACGGCCACCACATTGGCCTGAAGCGCCGTCCCCACACGCACGAACTTCAGCTTGCGAATCTTGTCAATACGGGCCTTCAGCTCAGCCTCGC
>JBAXWO010000101.1:0-7599 GCA_037128375.1 bacterium | reverse complement strand
GATCACGGCGCTGGAGCACCACTCGAACTTCATGCCGTGGCGACTGTACGCCCGCGTCGTGCCGGTTGGACTCGAGGCCGACGGGCAGCCGCGGTACGGCGAAATCCATGAGCGGCTTTCGCCGCGCACACGGCTCGTGGCGATCGCGCAGGTATCCAACACGCTCGGGGTCGAGGCGCCGATCGGGCCGTGGATTGCGGCGGCGCATGCCCGCGGCGTTCCTGTGCTGATCGACGCCTCGCAGAGCGCCAGCCACCTGCCGATCGACGTCAGGGCGCTCGACTGTGACTTCCTGGTGCTCTCGGGCCACAAACTGCTCGGTCCGTCGGGCATCGGCGTGCTCTATGGCAAGCGCGAACGCCTGGAGGCGCTCGCGCTCTACCAGGTGGGTGGCGGAATGGTCAAGCTGCACGGCGACGATCACTATACGACCCACGATGTCCCCTGGCGATTTGAGGCAGGCACGCCGAACATCGAGGGCGTTATCGGTTTGGGTGCGGCGGTCGCCTATCTGCGCCGTATCAGCCTGCCTGCGATTCACCGCCACTCCCTGGCATTGGGGCGTCGCCTGGTGGAGCAACTGCGCACGATCCCCAACACCGAAATCCTGGCCGATACCGTTCCTTTCGAGCACCGAATCGGGCTTGCGACGTTTGTCGTGCGGGCCCCGGGTCTGGGCCAGGAAAGCGTCGCCCGTCTCCTGTGTGATCGCTATCAGATCCTTGTCAGCGGCGGTTTCCACTGTGCCCACATCCTTCACCATCGGCTCCATCTGGAGGGGACCGTGCGGGCGTCGACGCACGTGTTCAACACGGTGGACGACATCGACCGCCTGATCGGCGCGCTCCGGGAAATCGTGGAGGGATGAACATGGCGGCGAAACCCGTCTACCTGCTCTCGGGAGACGCGCATCATCATCGCAAGACGCGCGACCCCTTGATCCGCGAGATGTTCGGCGAAACCGGGAAGGATCAGCCGGTGGTGGCCTACATCGGCGCTGCCAATGACGATGATCCGGGCTTCTTTCGGGTTCTGCAACGGCTTTTCGAACAGACGGGTGCGGGGTCGGTCGAGATGGTTCCGCTTGCGGGTCCGGCCGCCGACGCGCACCGGGCGCGCGCCACCCTTGGGGCGGCCGATGTGATTTTTCTGAGCGAAGGCGATGTGGATCTCGGCATGCGGACCCTGCAGGCCAGTGGACTGGTGCCCCTGTTCCATGAGCGCTTCGCCGCGGGAGTCGTCTTTTGCGGGTTCTCCGCAGGCAGCATCATGCTCACCCGCCAGTGGGTCCGATGGCTTCATCCGGAGTTCGAGGCGAGCGCCGAGCCGTTTGATTGCATCGGACTGGTCCCTCTCGTTTGCGACATGCATGACGAAGCGGACGGATGGGAGGAACTCAAGACTCTGCTTCGGCTGCGGCGGGTGGACGGCGAAATCGGATATGGGGTTCCGACATCGATGGGGTTACGTGTGATGCCCGATGGGCGGGTGGAGGCCATCGGGTGCTGGGTCCATCGCCATACCTATCGCGACGGACGAGTCGACAACATCGGCGACATCAATCCCGCCTTCTCCGTTCATCCCTCGGAATACGGATACGAGATCTAAACCCCGTTGAACGCCGGCACCTTCGTTTCCCGCAGTCTTTATCGGACCAGGAAGAAGGTTCCAAAACTGAAACCATACGACGACATTAAAAAAGATAAAATTATCTTTACTCCAACGCGAACAATATGTAATAGTCTACCTTGTTGATAGTATTAGTAGTCTTTATCCGAGTAAAGGGAGATGCGGTTGTGAGGCCCGCTGATTACAGAAACATGAGTGCGGCAGGCAACGCGGGTGGAGCGTGTTGTTGTATCTGTACACTTCCCGGAAAGGGGGGCCGTGCGTGATGCGGTAGACGAATGATCGCAGGATACGCAAGCAGGCAACCCACGACCGGAAAGACGGTTTGTGGGTTTTTGTTTTTAAAAATGGAAGAAGCGTTTCAAAAGTAAGCGGGCTAAGCCCGGGAAAGAAAATGGAGAAGGCAGAAATGAAGAGCATCGAAAAAGTGGGTCGGGGATTTGCGGCGGGGATTGTGGCGACAGTATTGGTGGCGACGGCGCAAGCCGGGGTGCCCTTGAACAGCCTGCAAGGGGCGGGTGGTGTGGCATTCAACCCGTTGGCGTATCCGTCGGGACAGAATAAGGATCCCAAGCAGGCGGAGCAGTCGGTACTGAGCAAGCCACAGTTTGGGGCCTGGTACGTCAACCTGAGTGACGTTGATGTGGATTGGACGGCGATCGGCGTGTCCGAGACGCTCTTCGACCGGCTTGAGATGTCCTACGGGTATGAGGTGGTGGCTCCCCCCGCGGAAAACATCAAGAAGCAGAACCTTGGGGCGAAGTTGCTCCTGGTTCCCGAGAACGCGGGTGGAACGGCATTCGTTCCGGCGGTGTCGGTGGGGACGATCTGGAAGTCGACCGACAATGTGGCGGCCGGCTCAGATGACAGCGCCTACGACTTCTATGGCGTGGCGACGAAGCTGATCACCCAGTTGCCTCGTCCGGTGCTGATCTCCGGCGGCGTGTTGTCCACCAAGGAACAGGTCACGGGCGTGTTTGGCTACAACGCCGACCGCGACACGACGTTCTTCGGGAATATCGATGTTATCCCGCTGTCCTACCTCGCCGTGGGCCTCGAATACAAGCAGGGCGCCAAGTACAGCAGCTTCAAGAACGCCAGCTATTGGGATGCCCATGCTGCCTGGTTCGCCAACCCCAATCTGACGCTGGTGGCGGCGTATGTCAGCGCCGGGGATGAGACCTCCAAGTCCGAAGTGGGTCTGGGAGATGGAGTGGTTCTGAGTGCGCAGTATGCGTTTTGAAGTGAACAACAAGAAAAAGAAGGAGAAACGACCATGGCAACTCAAGGAATAAGCACATTGGCATTGCATGCGGGACAACAGGCCGATCCGACAACCGGATCGCGCGCGGTTCCGATTTATCAGACGACATCCTACGTGTTCAAGAGCACGGAGCATGCGGCGAATCTGTTCGCCCTGAAAGAGTTCGGCAACATCTACACGCGACTGATGAACCCGACGACGGATGTCTTCGAACAGCGGGTGGCGGCGATCGAAGGCGGGACGGGGGCGTTGGGCGTAGCCTCGGGGCAGGCGGCGATATCGTACGCCCTGTTGGCGATCACGCAGTTGGGCGACGAGATCGTGTCGGCGAACAATCTGTACGGTGGCACGTACCAGTTGTTCCATCACACGTTCCCCAAATTGGGGCGCACGGTGAAGTTTGTGAACTCGCGGGACTTGGACGCCTTTCGCAAGGCGATCACGCCGAAGACGCGGGCGATTTACGCCGAGACCATCGGGAACCCGAAGCTGGATGTGCCCGATTTCGAAGCGCTGGCCAAGATTGCGCACGACGCGGGGGTCCCCCTGGTGGTGGATAACACCGTTGGAGTGGGACTGGTGCGTCCGATCGACCATGGCGTGGACATTCTGACCACTTCCGCCACCAAGTACATCGGCGGGCATGGCACGTCCATCGGCGGCGTCATTGTGGACTCGGGCAAGTTCAAGTGGAACAACGGGAAGTTCCCTGAGTTCACCACGCCAGACCCGAGCTATCACGGCCTTGTTTACTGGGATGCGCTGAGCAACGTGCCGGGGCTGGGTAACGTGGCCTTCATCCTGAAGGTGCGGGTGACCCTGTTGAGGGATATTGGTGCGGCGCTAAGTCCGTTCAATGCGCACGAGTTCCTGCTGGGTTTGGAAACCCTGCCGCTGCGGCAAAAGCAGCATTCGGCGAATGCGCTGGAGGTTGCAACATGGCTCCAGCGACACCCCTTGGTGAGCTGGGTGACGTATCCGGGGCTGGGGAGCGATCCGGGTCATGCGCTGGCGGCGAAGTACCTGAAGAAGGGGTATGGCGGTCTGGTGGGATTCGGGATCAAAGGCGGCCTGGATGCCGGCAAGACCTTCATTAATTCGGCGAAGCTGTTGTCGCACGTGGCCAACATTGGCGATGCGAAGACGCTCGTGATCCATCCGGCCTCGACGACGCACCAGCAGTTGACGCCGGCCGAACAGCGCGAAACCGGAGTCACGCAGGACTACATTCGCCTGTCGATCGGGCTGGAGGATGTGGAGGATATCAAGGCCGATATCGATCAGGCTTTGAAAAAAGCCGCTACCTGAAATATAAAGAACGGCATGCGCGCCGGAAGAAAGTCAGGCGCGCATGCCGCCGAAAGCGGGGCATATCGACAACTGCGCGTGCAGGCAAAGGAGGACGTATGCGATTGACTATCAACGGAGCCAAGGCGGAATTGGAAGAAGGAACCACAGTGGGCCAACTGTTGAAGAGGCTAAGTCCAGGTTCTGCCCGCGTGGCTATTCTCGTCAACGATTCCGTCGTCAAGAATGAGAGGAGGGATAGTCAGGCCCTCAAGGATGGCGACCATGTTGAGTTCCTTACGTTCGCGGGAGGCGGTTAGACATGCTATTTACGGGGGAAGAACGTGATCGGTACGCGCGCCACCTGACCTTGCCCGAGATTGGAGAGAACGGCCAGGCCCGCCTGAGGGCTGGCAGCGTGCTGGTCGTTGGCGCGGGTGGACTGGGTTCACCTGCGGCCCTGTATTTGGCCGCCGCAGGAGTGGGCACGCTTGGCCTCGTGGATGCGGATGTGGTGGATACCAGCAATCTCCAACGACAACTTCTGCACGCCACTTCCGATGTGGGCCGGCTCAAGGTGGATTCAGCCGCGGAGAAACTCCGGGCCTTGAATCCGCACGTGCGGCTTCGCACATATGCCGAACGTTTTTCGGAGGCCAATGCGGATCGAATTTTGCACGAATACAGTTTCGTTGTGGACGCGACGGATAGTTTTCAGTCCAAGTTTCTCATCGCGGATGTCTGCCATCGCGCCGGTAAAACCTATTCACATGCCGGAATCCTCGGCTTCTCGGGTCAAACGATGACCGTCATCCCCAACGTTACGACCTGCTATCGCTGCGTCTTCATCTCACCACCTGAAGAACCGGCCGGGGCCCGGCCGCAGGGACCTTTGGGCGTTGTGCCGGGTGTGATCGGCGCCATTCAGGCCACGGAGGCCATCAAATATCTTCTGGGTGTCGGGACTCTTCTGACGAACTCGGTGCTGGTCTATGATGCGCTGGAGCTGACGTTCCGCCGTGTGCCGGTCCGGCGAAATCCCGAGTGCCCTCTGTGCGGCGCAAAGGCGTCGTGACGCTGGCGGCGGGGTGTAGTGATATCAGAAAGGCAGGTCATCCTGTCTGGTGGCGCGTGAAGTGCGATCAGCTTTTCGCTTGGGGGGTTGGCGTTGCTGTTCCTGCCGGGCGGCCATACGCTCAAGTCGGGCCATCTCACGTTGGATATCGTCCAGGGTCCATTGGAGATCGTGCACCATGTTCTGTAAATCGGCTCTGACGCCCCGTACAAAATTTGGGTTCTTGATCCGGGTCTCGTAGTCCCAAGCCACGTCCCGTTTCCGGGTTCGGATCTCGCGCCGGGCGGACTGGGTGGCCTTCTTGAGCTGTTCCGTCATCCGCCGGATCAGGGAGATCGGGCTATGGTCGCCCAAACCCGCCTCGCCGTCCTCGCACCGCCCCAGGATACTGTGAAGGGCGTTCAGATCGTGACGACGGTAGGCCGCCTGGGCTTCGTGCCACAGGGACTTGCGGGCGTCGGACATCTGGCGGTGTTGATCCGGGTGGAGAGGGCGCACGATGTTGCGATAGAGTTCCTTGACCGTTTTCTGGTCCGGATTGGAATTACCCGCCTTGCGCGACGGCAGGCGAATTCCGGTCATGCTTTCGAAAAAAGCGTCAAAACCGTCCTCGTCGCCGTCGGGATCGTCCTCGAACTCATCGTCGCCGAAAATATCGTCCAGTTCTGGATCGTCGTCACCGAAAATGTCATCCGCCAGGTCGTTTTTACTGCGGGCCTGCTGGCGTTGGCGTTCGGCTTCCTCGAAGGCCAGGTCCTCCGCCTGGGCTTCGTCGGGGTGGGCGCGACGCCACACGACCTTTCGATAGGCGGCGAGGTCGGAGAGCCTGTAGCGGTGGGCCATGGCGTGGATCTCGTAGATGAAAACCTGCTTGTCCTCGATGGCGCGCTCCAGTTCCCGCTGTCGGGTAAGCAGAGGGCCGAAGGTCCGGTGCATCCAGGAACGGAATCCGGGGACATCCTGCTCGTGATAGTGTTTGAGTTGTTCCTGGAGTTGCGCCAGTGCGCGTTCCGCCTTCTGGTGTGCCAGGATGGCCTTTTTGCGGAGCGAGCGGGTATTAAGGCGAATAAGGTCCTTGCGGGAACTTACGACCGTCTTCTTTTCGGAGGCGAGGGACATTCTGCCCCGGAGCCCCTGCTTGTACGCGGAGTAAGGTGTGGTGCGTCGCTTTTTCATTCGAATCGCGCAGACCCTGCCAAATGGAGGGCGTTACGACAAGCGAAACGTTCGGAGAAACAAGTTTGGTTGCAGATTGTAAAACTGGTAGAACGGGAGCATGACTGATGGCCCTGATACGGATCACGACCTTGTGGCCCGCGCCAAAGAGGGGGATGAGGCGGCGTTCACGTTGCTGATGGGGCGATACAAGGGACCCATTATCAATTTCATCTACCGTCTGATCGGTGACGCCTCCGAAGCTGAGGACATTGCTCAAGAGACTTTCGTGCGGGCCTATCGGAATCTGCATCGTTTCGCGGTGCGAGGAACGCGCGATAAGTTTTCCTCCTGGCTTTATCAACTGGCGCGCAACGCGGCCATCGATGCATTAAGGCGGAAACGCCGTCGACCGGTTCAGTCCCTCGATGACGGATTGGGCCGGGAGCCGGTCGCCGACGGTGATCCGGCGCAGGACGCTACTGCCCGGGAACGGGAGCAGACCATTGCCGAGGCGATCGCGGCGCTACCGGAGGAACAGCGCACGGCGATGGCGCTCACGGTCTACCAGGATCTATCCACTACCGAGACCGCCCGGATCATGAAGTGTTCCGGGAAATCGGTGGAAGCCCGCCTGTATCGTGCCCGCCAGTTTCTGCGCCGTCGTCTGGCGGCGTTGATGGAGTAGCCCTCTTGTCATGGTAGACGAGGCGCTTCATGAACGTGCGCCGGTCTTGTAACTCCCCGTCCATGGATCACATCCGGTGATCTGTTCACGCTACCGTTTGTTTGATGATACTTGAAGCGGATTAATAAACGAGGGTCACTGTCATCCCATAGGCAACGTTTCATGATCACAAACCCACTGTTTGCTGATGTTTTGGAATCGTTTGCGAGATTGTGATTCTTGAACGATTTTTATGGGATGCTACTGAACGAGGGTTTTTCCCGGCGGGAACGTTATATAAGATAGACGGCAGAAGATGATGATGCCCTGTTCGTGAAAGGAAGCGAAATGGACAGTCTTGCAGAGAAGCCCCGTGAGGATCGGTTGAATGCGGTGCTGGGTGAGTGGCGGGGGGTAAAACCGCCGGCTAACTTCGAGGCAGCGGCATGGGGACGTATTCGCGCCGTTTCCGCATCCGAGTCGTTCG
Source organism: bacterium (assembly GCA_037128375.1). Taxonomy (GTDB): domain Bacteria; phylum Verrucomicrobiota; class Kiritimatiellia; order CAIKKV01; family CAITUY01; genus CAMBRF01. The sequence continues at coordinate 35 of JBAXWO010000101.1, read as the reverse complement.
GCGGCTGGCTCGCCCGAATTCTGGGCGATGTGATT
>JBAXWO010000100.1:0-7608 GCA_037128375.1 bacterium | reverse complement strand
AAGCCGGCGATCGACGAGTCGCCGGACCCGGTGGCGCTGCCCATCTTCTTGCACAGGAAAGCCGGGCACCACATCTCGCGCGCGGACCAGTTGTCCGGATTGCCCGGCCGGGACGCGCCCAGTCCCTTGAAGGCGGACTGCTCCTTGGTCCGGAAATAGAACCCGCGGCGACCCGCCTTGAGCGAGGTCATCTTCGAACCCAGGTCCAGAAGTTTGCCCGACAGCCGCGTGTAGTCCTCCGCCTTGAGAACGTCGAGCAGGTCCGACTCATGGTGTTTTGCCTTCAGTTTCAGGAATGTGTCGCGCTCCAGCATGAAGAGCATCTCCTCGACCGACGGCAGGAAGATGTCAACATAAGGCAGGATGCGCTCCAGGATCTTCTTCCAGGGCGCCTTGCCGGCGTGTGACGCCGGGTCGGGCAGAGCCATATCGCACGAGGTCGTGGCGCCGGCGGCCTTGGCAAGCTTGAAGATTTTCGCCAGTTCACGGCCTTCGTCGGCAAACATGCGGCGCATGAGCGGCGGGTAGCCGAAATGAAAGTGACGGCACTGCTCGATCAGTTTCGGTTTGAGGTCTTCGGCGCCGAAGACGTCGTTCGCTCCGGGATTGTGCAGGAAGATGCGGTCAATGCCGGGCGGCGCCAGGGCCACCGTGTAGGAAGTGGCCGCCCCTTGCATGACGCGAATGCCGTCCGCGTTGCCGCTGCGGCGCAGGCGCTCCATGGCCATGCGGCCGAAATCGTCCGCTCCCACACGCGCGGTGAAAACCACCTTGCTGCCGAGGATTTTCAGGCCGATGCCGGTATTGGAGACCGGTCCGCCCGTGCTCAGGACCGCCTCGTCCACATGCACCAACTTGCCCGGGCGCAGCAGGTCACCGATCTGGCGCGCGCCCGTATCCGGAAAATTCGGAATGATATCGAAACACAAATGTCCAGCCACCATCACGTCAAACTTGCGAGCCATATGGTCTCCTCGGTTTTATCAAAACTTCCTATTACGTCGCCCTGCCCGGCAAACGCAGGAGCAAGGTAATAATCTTTCTGGCGCCAACTGTAAAGCGCACGGTGCGCCGGCTTGTTCGCAATTTGACCGACGCATCGGCCCGCGGCTCCTCGTTCAGATTCGCAACGACCGCCGACTTGAAGGGCAGCCCCAAAGTCAGCTTGCCGTCCTGCGCCGCGCCTGTCGGGTTCCAGATTCTCACGATCAGCCCGTTCTCACGCTCGGCCTTCTTCAGGCAGGCCACCTCCAGGTCGGCGGCCTCCAGCGCCACCATGCTCTCCTTGCCCGTGCGGACCGCGCCGATCATCTCCGAACAGACCAGCGGGCGGGAGAAGTCCCGGTAGGCCTGCCACAGTTTCCCTTCCTGCCAGCCGCCTGCGTGCGGATAGAGCGCGTAGCGCACCGTCATCCGGCCCAGTTGCTGGGCGCCAGCCCACTGCGCCTCTCCCGTTCCCTCCGGCCAGCGCCTGAGCTGCATGGCGCGCAACAAAGTCAGGGTCAGGACATCGCTCTTTTCGCCGGCGACAAAATACTCGGGCAGGCCGAGGTTGAGGATCGCCAGGCCATGGCTCCCGTCGGACAGGCCGGCGAAACCGAAATTCGGATAGCCATCCACCGGTTCAATCCACTTGGACATATCCGGCTGTTTCGTGGGCCGTTCGTCCACGCTGAACTGGCCGCCGGCGTAGGTGGTGTCCGTCGCAATCCCCGTGGGGAAGCACACCCGCACACGGTGGTCGCGGCAGCCGTTGTCAAGGGTCGTCTCGACGTCAAGCCACCGGCCCGAGCGAGTCAGCGACAGTCGGGAGGTCAAATGCACCTGCCCCTTCTCCGGCGTGCCCTCCTGCGCCGCGGCCGGGCGGGCCAGAGGCAACTCCAGGCGCACCTTGACCTCCAGCGCGGCACGCCACGGCGTAGCTTCAACCAGGCGAATGTCCGCCGGGCCGGAGGTCGTGACGGGTTGGCCGACCGGCTTGAAAAGCCAGGGGTCGCCCACGTCGCCCACGTCTTCGAAGTAGTGCAGGCCACGATAGGTCCGCCCGCTATCCTTGTGGGTCAGGTCCACCCGTCCATCGTCGCGCACGACAGCCTTGAGGAACTCGTTCTCCAGTTCTCGTCCGTCGCGTACCAGGGGGGGCGGCGGCTTGGCCGCGGCCGCCGGCACGACCCGCAGCGTCAGCCAACTCAGCGGCGGAATCGCGGGCGCTTCGAACTGGAGGCGGCAGCGATGCGTCGGCATCGGCCGCCCGACCAAGCCCAGAATGGACGATCCGCCCTTGTGGAGGACTTGCACATGCGGCTCGATCGTCACACCCGCATCGGTTACAAGACGCAAAGCCTCGACGGCTTTCGGGCCAGGCAGATCCACATCCATCTGGCAGAATCCGCCGCGCGGGCGGGTGTCGAGGTTGAATATAACCAGATGCGGTTCCGGCGGATTGTTCCTGGCGCGAGCCGGCACAATGGCCGACTGCATCAGGCTGCGACAGGCATCATCCAGAAGCCCCTCGCTCATGGACTGCACGTCTGCGAGGCGGCCCAGGATATCGTCGGCCACCTTGGTCAGGCTGCAGCCATCAATGGAATCGTGCGCCTGGCTGGCGAGCAGGAACTTCCAGGCCTCGGTCAGGGATGCCGCCGGATACTCCGCGCCTTTCATCCAGGCCCATGTGCTGACCGGTTCGGCCACGTCGATGAGCCTATGCTCGGATATCCGGTTGGCGATCTTCAGGCCCATACGCGCCGATAGCGTCGCCCACCAGACATCGCGGTCCTGCTCGACCGCCTTGGCGTCGCGCAATTCCCCGACGTGAACCTGCAGGTTTGTTCCTGCTTCGCGGCGGATGGCGGCCATGGCTTCCGGCAGGGAACTGTCCCGCACCGTCAGGTCGGAAAAAACCTTATCGGCAGCGGCGATCAGTTTCGGGGTCGCCGGGAACGGCATGGTGTGATCCATGCAATTGAAACCCACCAGGTGCGAGGTCGCCGCGCCGCGTGCCGTGGTGTCGCGCAGTTTGGCCAGGTAAGGCCGGAGGTATTGGGGGTGCCAGCCTTCTGTGCTGTTCAGACACGGATAACTATAGGGATCGTGGTGCTCCAGCCCGTCAATGCGGTAGGGATACCAGTTGTCCGCGAACTCGTATTCCCAGTTCTGGTCCGGCGTGTCGTGGATGACCTTGGCAATGACCTCGTGGTAGAGCAGGCAGTAGAAATTGGTGCGTCCGTAACGCGCGCCAAGGTGAAGGGTCAGCACCTCCGAGCCGTCGGGGCTTTGCCAGCGAAACTCCCGCGGAGCGCGTTTTTCGGAGATCCCCTTGTAGATGACCGCCGAGTGGATATCGAACCCGTTGTAGAGCTGGGGCAACTGGGCGATCTGACCATTGGAGCAGGCGGTATAGCCTTCGCGCATGGCGCCGCCCATCGACTCGGCGACCGCGATGCCGGTCAACAGGTTGCGCGCCACGGCCTCGCCATGCAGGATCGGCATATCCGGCAAGGTGTACCAGGGACCGACCATGATCCGCCTGGCACGGACCAGTTTGCGAAGCCGCGCGGTCATCTCCGGTTTGATCCGGATGTAATCCTCCATGCAGATGGACTGACCGTCCATCTGGTAGTGCTTGAATGCCGGCTCGTGCTCCATGAGCTCGATCAGGCGGTCATTATGGTGGATCAGGTGCCGGCGATAGCCCACGAAGGAGAGCAGCCATTCGCGGTCCCAGTGCGTGGCATTGATCACATGCAGCGTATGTTTCCCAGGCACTGGCTTCATTTATTCCTCCACCAGCCGATAGCGCGGATACCCTGCTGAACCCAGATGGAAAAAGGGCGCGTACATATCCGGGGCCGACGAGCAGTACCGATCCGCCGGATCCCCGTCCTGCGACACGGCGAGAATGGAAAGCTCCCGTCCCGCCATCTTCCAAGGGCCCGCCTTCCGGCCCGCCGGAGTCCCGTCGGGTTTCGCCGGAACCGGAACCCATGTCATGGCGGCCGCAGGGGCCCCAATGCCAAACCACGGAATCCGGATTTCGCCGGTGTAGCCTGTATCCTGGTCGGACCCGTCGTTCACTGTCGACAACGACCCGTCCGCCCGCGGCTTCAGGGCCACGGCCTTCGCCAGTGTCGACCCCTCATGGTCCTGAATGTATTCTTCCTTCCCGAAGTAAATGTTCCACTGGGCCATGGCCGATTTCGTCTTCTTCCAGGCGGGCAGGTCGACAATGCAAAGCACATCGTTGAACTGGTTCGCCGCATTGTGGTGGGTTTCCCAGAAGCAGTTCGGGTCATCGAACACGATGAAGAATTCCGCAAGGTCCACCTGGGGAGCTGGCGGTTTTACCCAGATCTCCATCCCCTCGCGGCGGTTGTCCGCAGGCCCCTGCGAGGCGCCGGACGACTTCACCACCAGATTCGTATCAAAGACCTCGTAGCCGATGTAGAGATAGAAGTCGTCCCAGAGATACTTGGCCGTCATCCGCGGGCTCTCGGTTCTCTTCCCCTTCTTGCCCCAGATCCCGTTGACGGGAATTTCCGTCGCCCGCTTCCAGTCCGGCTCGTCAAGTTTGCCATCGATGACCATCGCCTCACGGGCCTTCACCATGACGGGTAACACAGGTGAAGGCGCCGCCGCCCCTCCCCCGGCTGCGTCCTCCCCGTGAATCACCGATACTCCCATCCCCGCCACGAGACCCGCCACTACCAGACTGCGAACTTTCCAACTCATTGCGCATTCCTTTCGAACTGTGAACCCTCACTCCTGCGCCACAACCCCGCCCTTATCTGGCCATCATAAACCGCGGATACGTCTTCGCGGGGGGCAAACTCTTGGGACCACGACCGAGCAGGCCCGGTGCCATCTGAATCCAGTATTGCATCCCCCTGCCGTCGTCGTCATCAATAAAGGCGATATTAAAGCCGAACTCCGCGCCGGGCTCCAACCCCAGCGCCACCAGCGGCAGGCGCACCTCGTAGCGGGTGATCCTGGCCGCCTCGTCCCTCACCACGCCGTAAGCGGCGGTTTGGGACAGCGCGTCGCCTTTGCCCTCAAACTGGTGAAAGACCGCGCCGTTCGTGGTCAGAGCCAGCCCGAGGTTCCACTCGACGCCCGCCGCCGTGACCAGTCCCATCTGCAGGGCATCGCCATTCCAGATCATGCCGCCGGTTTGCCCGTTGATATGCCGGTCATCGGCCACTTCGGCCGCCACACAGAGGGCTTCGCCGTCCCAGCCCCACCATGCCTTAACCCCCAGATCCTCAGGTCCCTGCCACAACGCCTGGCGTCCGGACGCACGGCGGCGGTCCTCCGGAAAGATCTGGAACCGGCTGCGACGGACCAACTCGGGCCGACCGCTCCACTCGTTCAGAACTCCGTCCGCGCGGACGGCATGATCCAAGCGCGGCATCAGGCGGTTGGTCTCAACAGCGACCGGATTCGCGACCGCGATTCCCACGGCGGCGTCAGGCGCCGTGCGCACGCCGCGCCAACCGTTCGCCTCCGAGCGTGCCTCACGACTGAAGGAGGCTTCCCGTTCCTTAAAAACCGCACGGCTGCGGTCGGACGTTCGCAGGGGGAACTGCAGGTCGCCGAAGAAACCACCGCGATAACCGGTACCCATGGCAAGGTTGGCGCCGTCAACCGGCGGCCAGTCGGCTGGAATATCCAGCGTTCCCGCGCCATGAGACCCCTCGAACAGACGCCCCTTGGCGTTGCCGAGAGTCACCACCTGCTCGCGCACATTGCCGCTCAGGTCAACGATCCCCCAGTACGAGGCGCCTGCAGCCACGCGTCCGCTCTCCGGTGTGGTAAAAATCCCAGCACGCATTGGGCTGCCCGGGATGGCGCTGACGCCGCCGCGCGACGGACCGCCAAAGTACGCCGGCAGGGTCAGGTCATAGTTGGCGTTGCCGACCGACGGATCCTCATTTCCTGCCATTCGCTCGTCGGACGCTCCCTCGCGAACCGCTGTATATTCCGTTTGGGCGATGCCCGCCGTCCCCCAGGCGAACTCGTTCGTCACCGGCAGGCGGGGCCCGCGACAGGCCTTCTCGTACTCCAGTTCCGTCATCGGTCGCAACCCCGCCCACGCCGCGAACTTGGCGCTGTCCCACCACGAGAGCAGGTTGCACGCCTGATAGGGTTTGGCGGCCGTGAAATTGGGCCATACGCCAAGGAGATTGTATCTACCAACCGCCGTGTAGGTGGCACCGGCATGCGAACTGTCGCCAGCGGAGGTGCCGGCAAAAGCCTCGCGCGACATCGTGTTCAGGAACGCGGTGAACTGTCCGCGCGTGACCTCGTATCTCATGCAGTAAAAGGGCTCGTAGCCGGTCGGATAGCCGGTGACCAGGGCTCCCGCGGGGCCGATGGTATCCCGTCCGAATTCGCTGATGCCCCAGAGCCGGCCTGGCGAATTACCGAGGCGCCGGGCGTTGGAGCCGTCCGCGACCGGACCGCTCCAGTTGGCATCCACCTGGAAGGGGATCGTGGCGCCGTCAGTCCAGGAGCCGTCCGTGAAGGTGCCGTCTTCTGTTCCGCCCGACCCAGCCAGGAAGGCGCCGCGCGGCACATAGACCATCTCGATGGCAAAGACCTTGAGATCGGCCGCAGCGGGGTTGGTCACGCCGTCGGCGCCGTGGAGCCAGCACAAACTTACGTCCTTGAGATTAAGCGCACCCTGCCCGGCGTTGGCGCGGTAGATGAACACGCCCATGCCCTTGCCACCGGTCAGGCCGACATCCAGCGAGGCCCCTTCGGGCACTTTGTGCCGGACACGCTCAGGAGAGAGCGTCGCCGGGAAGTACCCGTCCTTCTCCCGACCCGGAATCCTGTATTTCGCAAACACCCACACCGCGCTCCAACTCTCGACCGGAAGGTCCTTGCCCGTCACATTCCGCGCGGCCGGCTCAGTCCAGGCGGCCCGCCAGGTGTTGCCCCAGGCGAGGTCGAACTGGATGGCGCCCTGCCCCTCGGCGGCACCTTTCTCCAAACGGACGTTGGCGATCACGGCCTGGTTGGTTTCAAACGGGCCGCCCCGGAACCGGGCCGCCGCAGCGGTGTTGGCCTCGTCGACTGGTTCCGTTTTTGAAACTGCCGCCGGGACGGCGGAAGGCTTGTCCACGGCCTCCCGCGCCGTTCCTCCATTGATGGCTTCGGCATAATCAACAAAGGCGTTGAACGACCACGTCCAGTAGAGGAAGGCTTTCCGCGCGGCCCCGTCGCCGGTCCGTTCGATCTCTTCCAGCGCCTGGTCGCGCAGCGTCTTCATCCGGGCCACGACGTCCGGTGGCCAGATTTCCCGGAACAGCTTCGGCGGAACGCGCTGCTCGGAGATGCGCAACGGACGCGAGATGGCCGTGTTCTGCCAGCGGTCACACTCCAGCCGCAGAAGTTCGCGGGCACTCGCCGCGCCCGCGCCGAAGAGCCGCTTGCACATTTCGTCCAGCGTCGCCTCCACATCCAGATCCGGGTTCCACAACGCGCGGTTCCAAACGTAATAGGTGGGGGCGGCGGTGACAAAGCAGGCGGCGCCATACGAGAGCACCATGCCGCCGTCCAGCCGGTTGCGATTCGATTGGTAGAACTCCTTGACCAGATGGGGGA
>JBAXWO010000010.1:0-18172 GCA_037128375.1 bacterium | reverse complement strand
TCTTCTTCACTCCAGCGAAGCGGGTGGTAAATCCCGTCGCGCTACAGGTTGTGGTTCCGCCAGTAACAGGGATACCCCATTCGAGAAAGTAGCCTTTTGCCTGTTTTACACTTGCAGTAAATTTAGCGTCTGGTAACGTGCGGTGCATGTTACCTGGAAAATCCAAAGCGGTTACGCAGGCCGATATTGCGACGTTGGTGGGCGTTACGCAGCGGACCGTATCGCGGTGCTTTCTTCAGCCGGGGGCGGTCGAGCCCGGGATCCTGGGCCGGGTTACCGAGGCTGCCAGAAAGGCGGGATACCATCCTAACCGCGCGGCGCGGATCATTCGGGGCGGCCGCTCCGAGCGTGTGACACTGTTGCACGATGCCGGGGCATCGGATCCCTGTGTTCATGCCATGTTCCTATTGAGCGTTCACCAATGCCTTCGGGACTGTCACCTGAATTTGTCGCTGGAAGACCTGCCGTCGGGCGCCGGGAGGGTAAGTCATTCCGACCTGCACATGTCAGACGGTGTGATGGTGGCGTGTCACAGCGGATTGTCGGGGGAGGCGGACGCCCAGGTGCGGCGCCTATCGGTTCCGGTGGTATGGGTCAACACCCATGGAGCGCATAATGGTGTGTGCCCGGATGATCAGCGCGCCGGTCGCGAAGCGACGGAGCATCTTCTTCACCTGGGCCACCGCCGCATCGCGTTTGTGGATCAGCCCGAATGTCGCGCGCGGGTCAGGTTGAGTCCTTCGGCCTACTGCAATTGCGCGGCGCGTCTCGCCGGTTATCGGGAAGCGATGAGTGCGGCTGGTTTAAGGCCGTGGTTGGTACAGGCTGAAGCGGGTGAGACCCTGGCCACAGCTCTGGGGGTGTACCGGCGCCTCCTGCTCCAATCCGATCGTCCTACCGGCCTGGTTGTGTGCCGGAAAAGGGACGCCCAGGCGGCGGTCTTCGCGACGCACACCTGGCGGGGTCTGGAGGTCCCCCGGGATCTTTCGATCGTGACGTTCACCGAAGACCTGCCCTGGACTTATCCACGCCTGACGGCCTGGGTCACGCCTTGGAAATCCATGGGCAAGGCGGCGGTGGAGATGCTGGTGGATCGCATGCGGAGGCCGGAGTCGGATTGGGCTCACCGCTGGCTTCCCATGGAGAGGGTCGAGGGCGTCACGTGCGGGAAGCCCCCGTGTTGAAATAGCGACCTGCCGGCCCAGGCGCCGGTTCCCTCCGCCTGTCAGGCCTCCGAAAGAAGGAATAGGCTCCGGGCTCCGCTTGATCTTGAAGTGGAGCCACATTTGGCGGACAATGCCGCCGTCTTGACAGATGGGAGAGGGAGGAATCCATGGTGCGACGACAACTCTGGCGAATCACAATCGGGATCATCGTAATGGCGGGGGGCGTTCTGGGACAAACCAACAGCCCGGCGCCTTCAGGCGTCATCTTGCGGCAGGCCTATCTTGCCGTGGTCCATGCGGAATTGGCGCGAACCGCCAATCAGAAGGCTGAAGCGGTGAAAGCCTATACGAAGGCGCTTGAACTGTACGGGCGTTTGCAGGCGGAGTATCCCGGCTGGCAGGGGGACGCGATCGGGTACCGCGTGGCCGAATGCCAGAATGCGCTGATCAAACTTGATCAGGAAAAGACTCCGGATGACGAGAAGCCTTTCGCGGCGCCGGGAGGTGTTGACGACACAAACGCGGTGGTTCGGTTGACAGGCCTGATTCGTGAACTGGAGGCCATGCGGGAGGTGCTCGCGGCCGACCGGGCTTTCGCGGGCGGTCCATCCGATGGAACTGCGGGACGGGAACTGGAGCGGGTGCGCGCGGAGCGGGACGAGGCGGAACGGGCGAACCAGTCCCTGCTGCGCCGGTTGACCCGCCTGGAAGCCCGGGCGGGTCGCGGACACGAGGACGCCTTTACGAATGTGACGGAGAAGACGGTTTCGGCCGCCCTCCGGAGCGAAGCCCGCCGCCTGATGGAGGCGGGCGACAACGTTGGCGCCCTGAAGTTGTTGCGGGAGGCGAGGGTGATGATTCCCGGCGACGCGGATCTGTGCATCCTCCTGGGCGTGGCGGCCTGCCGGGCGGGGCTGTTTGACGACGCGGTGGTCATCCTGAAACCCTTTGACACCCGGGACGCCACACAGGCGAACGCGCTGTTGACCCTGGGGACGGCCTACATGGGATTGGGCCGGGTGGGCGATGCGCGGGTAGCCATGGAGAAGGCCCTGAAAATCGACGCGCGGTCGCCCGAGGCTAACTACAATATGGCCCAGATCTTGATGGCCATAACGCCTGCCGATCCGGTCGGGGCGCAAAAGTACTATCGCCGGGCGATCGAGTTGGGGCTGCCGGCGGATACGGACCTGGAGAACAGTCTGCGGATGGCCGTGATTATTTCGCGGATCAAGAAGCGGCCGAAATCGCCGTCCCGGGCGGGGGAGTGATCCCGGCGTCGGTCTGGCTGTATTCCTTAAGTTTACGCTGGAGCGTGCGACGGCTGATGCCGAGTTGTTCGGCGGCCCGGGTCCGGTTCCCCTCGAATTTTTTCAGAGCCCTCTCAATCATGACGCGCTCGGCATCCTGCATGGATTCAGGGGTGGCTGCCCGTCCGGCGTCGTTGCGCCAGGCGGGTTGAGTTCCCGGCGTGACCCCCATGGAATGGCGCAAGTTGGCGGGGATGTCCCGCAGGGTCAGCCGTGTTCCCCGCGATAAGACCACCATGCGCTCGAGCACATTGCGAAGCTCCCGGACGTTGCCGGGCCAGGGATAGGCGGACAGGACCGCCAGGGACTCCGGCGAAATTTCAGCGACCTCCTTGCCGTTTCGGACGTTCAGGTCTTTGATGAAGTGCGAGCACAGGAGCGGGATATCGTCGAGGCGGGTCCGCAGCGGGGGCAGGGTGACGGAGACCACGTCCAACCGGAAGAACAGATCGCTGCGGAACTGGCCCTCCTCGACCCGTTTCCGCAGGTCGGCGTTGGTGGCGGCGATCAGCCTGATATCCACATCGAGGGTTTCGTGCCCGCCCACGCGCTCGAACTTCCGCTCCTCCAGGACGCGCAGGAGTTTCACCTGGACCGAGGGTGGAATCTCGGAAATCTCATCCAGGAAAAGCGTGCCGCCATCGGCCAGTTCAAAACGGCCCCGCCGCCGCTCCGTGGCGCCGGTGAAGGCTCCCTTTTCATGGCCGAAGAGTTCGCTTTCGAGCAGGGTCGGCGACAGGGCCGCGCAGTGGACGGCCACGAAGGGACCCTTGGCGCGGGGACTCAGCCGGTGAAAGGCGTGGGCCACGAGTTCCTTGCCGGTCCCGCTCTCGCCCTGAAGCAGGATGGTGGCCTGTGTGGGCGCGGCCTGCCGGATGATATCGAACACCTCCTGCATGGGATCGGATTGGCCGACGATGTTCTCGAGACCGAAGCGGGTGTCCAACTGTTCGCGAAGACTGCGGTTCTCGGATTCCACATCGCGGGAGCGCAGGGCACGCTTGATCAACATGTCGAGGTGGTCAAGATTGACGGGCTTCATCAGGAAGTCGTAGGCGCCGCGTTTCATCGCCTCGACCGCGGTGGCGACATTGCCGTAGGCGGTGAGCATGATCACGATGGGAGGATGACTGCGGGCGGCGATGCGCTGGAGCAGGGCAAGTCCGTCCATGCCGGACATGCGGATATCGCAGAGGACGATATCGACTTCACTCTCATCCAGGATCGGCAGGGCGCGTTCGGCGCTTTCCGCCAGCAGGACGGCGTAGGAAGGGAGGAGCGCGCGCCTCAGTCCCTCGCGCGTGTTCTTGTCGTCATCCACGATCAACAGGGTGTGGCGTGCGGTCATGGGGCGTCCTCGGGTTCGGGCTTGGGGCGTCCGTGGGGTTTCAGCAGGCGGACACGGCGCTCGTCGAGCGGCAGGAAGACGGTGAAGGTGGTGCCCACCTGCGGCTCGCTGTGGATATCGATGCGGCCTCCGTGATCCTGGATGATGCGTTGGACGATCATGAGGCCCAGCCCCGAGCCTTCCTGCTTGGTGGTGAAGTAGGGCTCAAAGACATTCCCGAAATCCTCGGGCGAGATTCCGGAGCCGTTATCCCGGAACGCCACCGCGAGAAAATGGTCGGAGGCGGTGGCCGAAATGCGCAGGAGTCCGCCGTCGGACATGGCCTGCAGGGCATTCTTGGCGATGTTGAAAAAAGCCTGCTTGATCTGGTCCTTGTCGATCCGGATGGGCGGCAACGTTGAGGGGCACTCCAGTTCCACGTGGATGTCGCGGTTCTCGACCTCCTGCCTGAGAAGCGCCAGCGTCTCCTTGATGGCGGCCGAGATGGACACCTGCGCCAGGCTGGGACGGGTGGGGCGGATGGCGCGGAGGAACTGGGTGATGATCAGGTCGAGCCGGGTGACCTCCTTGCGGGCGACGTCCACGAGTTCAAGCAGTGAATCGCGGTCATCGGGTCTGCTGGCCTTGAGTTCCCGGTCCAGCAGTTGCAGGTGGATGTTGAGGGCATTGAGCGGGTTGCCGATTTCATGTGCCACGCCCGCCGCCAGCAGGCGCACGGCGTTGAGGCGCTCGGATTCCAGCAGGCTGGCCTCCTGCTCCCGATCCCGGGTGATATCCCTCAGAATGAGCACGGCGCCCCGTTCGCCGTTGGACTCGGCGGAGAGGGGGACCACGTAGAAACTGAGAAAGCGATGTTCGGGATAGCGCACCTCAATCTGATGGCTGATCAGTTTGGACCATTCATGGGTGTCAAGGTTGAGCACGCGGTTCCAGTCGATGTCCCGCAGATATCGCGCCATCGGCTTGCCGAGGACGTCCTCATGGCTGAAGCCGATGAATTTCCCGGCCGCCCGGTTGGCATAGGTGATGTTCCCTTTGCCGTCCAGCACCACCACTCCCTCCTGAATGGACTGGAATATGGTCTCCAGGAGGCCTTTTTCCCTGGCCAGCCTGAGGAAGTGCGTTTGAACGCTCCCGGGATCCAGCCGGTCAATCCGGGCGATGAGTTTATCAAGAAAGCCGGGCTTCATGTTCGTAGGGATCAGGGGCCGCGGGATTTCGGATCGGCCTTGGTCAGCCACTGGCCGCGATCGAAACCGCCGCCCTGGACGGGGACGGCGAAGGACACCTTTTCGTTCACCTCGGTGATTCGGAGGGTGCCGATTTTGGGTCCCGGGACAAAGGTCAGCACATCGCCTGTGGCTGGATCGGTGACGGGTTCGGCGGGACCCCGGACAACATAGACGGTTCCTTCGCGGAAGTCCCGGTCCTCGCCCCCGTTGAGGATGATGGACGCATTGCGGACGCAACTGATCATGGGACGCCAGGGATTGCGCGGCATTTCCTTGCTGATGGCGCGGACCCCGCTTCGGATGGCCCGCTGGGTGGCCTGCCCCAGCGGCGTGGCGAAGAAGACGTCCCCGCCAAACGACACCCCCTTATAATTGCCTTGCGCGAAGGCCTCGCTGGTCCGCACCAGACCCGCGCTTTGGACGGAGCTGATAATCTGCCCGGTTTCGATATCGACGAGGGTCAGCGTCAGGGATACCCGGGCCTTGTGGCCGCGTCCAAGCAGGATGAATTTCAGGATGGCCACGGACAATCCGCCGCCGCCGGCCTGGGAGAAATCGTTGATGACGCCGCGGATGAGGTATTGGGCGCCTTTCATGCGTCCGGTGGGGGTCTTGCCTTCCGGACGAAACAGCCCGCTCTTTTGGCGGTTGATCTCCCCGACCAGATTTTCGAAGTGCTGTCGTTCCACCACGGTGTAGTTCCGTGAACGAATAAGCTCCGTCACCAGCAGATCAGCCATCCCGTCGCCCAGTTTCCACTGACCCTCGAAGCCGGATCGGTTGTCGAAGGACGTCACGGCCACCACGGGGGCGTGCACATCCTCCGGCAGGGAGGGGATGGTGTCCACGAAGGTCATCGCGCAGCCGGACAGGGTGAGGAGCGCCGTGCCCGCGACCGTCGCCTGGACGAGACGGATGCAGGCCTGGATGTGAATGGGTTTCATAAGATCTCTCCGTCGGATTCCTTAATACACGATATGGGGGTGGAAGTGCAAAATGAAAGCGAATTTGACGGTGCCTGCGGTAAGCCCTACCATGCCCGCCATTCATGCAGCAGCAGATTGACTTTACAACGAAGGGCGACCCGGCGTCGCGCGAGGCGCCGCTGGAGGCCGTGGAACAGTTGGCCGGCTGGGTCCACCGCATCATCTACCACTCCGATGAGAGCGGCTATACGGTGTGCGGCGTCATTCCGAAGGGCAAGACCGAACGGGATGAAGTCATCGTGGTCGGCTCCTGCCCCGCCGTTTGGGAGGGGGAAAGCCTGGCGGCCAGGGGCCGGTGGATTCAGCATAAGCAACACGGGACCCAGTTCCAGGCCTCTGAGATCGTCTGCCACCCGCCCGCCACCGTCCATGGCATTGAGCGGTTCCTGGCGAGCGGGATGATCCGGGGCATCGGCAAGGTCATGGCGGAGCGGCTTGTCAGGGAGTTCGGAGACAAGACCCTGGAGATTATCGACCACGAATCCAAGCGGCTGGAGGAGGTGGAGGGGATCGGCCGGGTCCGGCGCGAGATGATCAAGGAATCCTGGAACGAAAAGAAGTCGGTCCGGGATATCATGGTGTTTTTGCAGTCGCACGGGGTGGGGACGGCGCATGCCATGCGGATCCACCGGCAATATGGGGCCCAGGCGGTGACGGTGGTCCGTGAGAATCCCTACCGGCTCTGTCAGGAGGTGTGGGGCATCGGGTTCAAAACCGCGGACGGCATCGCGGTCAGCCTGGGCGTGCCGCCCCAGTCCGAGATCCGGGCGCGGGCCGGCATTCTCTACCTGCTCCAGACCATGACTGAGGAGGGGCACTGCTATTGTCCGAGGGGGGATCTGGTGGCCGCCGCCGAGCAGTTGCTTGAGATTCCCGGCGACGTCCTGAAGGCCGCGATCGTTCATTGTGCAAACGACGGGACCGTGGTGGATGAACGCGGCAACCTGTTTCTGACGCCCCTGCACCATGCCGAATTGGGCGTGGCGACCAATCTGCAGCGTCTGATGGAGGCGCCTGCCCCGCATGCCCCGATCCAGGCCGAAAAGGCGGTGGCGTGGGCCGAGGGGCGCATGGCGATCAGCTTTGCGCCGGCCCAACAAGCGGCGCTGATCATGGCCCTGTCACAAAAGGTCTCCGTCATCACCGGCGGGCCCGGGGTTGGCAAGACCACCATTGTGCGGGCGCTGGTGGATATCTTCCAGACGCGTCGTCTCAAGATGTGCCTGGCCGCCCCGACCGGACGCGCGGCCAAGCGGATGGAAGAGGCCACCCGGCTCGCGGCCAAGACCCTCCATCGCCTGTTGAAATTCAATCCCAATTCCGGCCGGTTCGAGTGCGACTCCCAGCACCCGCTGGAGGGCGATGTGTTCATCCTGGACGAGGTTTCGATGATCGATATCCAGTTGATGCACGCCTTTCTCCGGGCGTTACCGGCGGCCGCGACCCTGGTGCTGGTGGGCGATGCCGACCAGTTGCCGAGTGTGGGGCCGGGCAACGTGTTGCGGGACCTGATCGAGTCCCGCGCCGTGCCCCTGACCAAACTCGAAACGATTTTCCGGCAGCAGGCCCAGAGTTGGATTGTGCATAACGCGCACCGCGTGAATGACGGGTTACCCTTCGAACTGCCTCCGGAGGGGCAGAAAAGCGACTTCTATTTCATCCAGGCGGATACGCCGGACGACGCGATTGCCAAGATGCTGGAGTTGGTCACCGAGCGGATTCCGCGGCGGTTTCACTTCGATCCCCTGACGGAGGTCCAGGTGCTCACCCCCATGCGGCGCAATCAATTGGGATGCGAGAATCTCAACGGGATTCTCCAGGAGGCCCTGAATCCCGGGGGGCATCCCCTCAAGCGGTTCGGGCGGCAGTACAAGGCCGGCGACCGGGTTCTGCAGGTTCGGAACAATTATGACAAGGATGTGTTCAACGGAGACATTGGCATCATTGACCGGATCGACGCGGAGGCCCAGGAGGTCTGGGTGCGCTACGAGGGCCGGTTCGTGGCGTATACCCTGGACGAACTGGATGAACTCGACCTGGCCTATGCCTGTTCGGTTCACAAATCGCAGGGGAGCGAATATCCGGCGGTGGTTCTGCTGATGACCACCCAGCATTACAAGCTGCTGCAGCGCAATTTACTCTATACCGCCATGACCCGCGGCCGGAAACTGGTTTGCCTGGTGGGGTCGCACAAGGCGGTGAACATGGCCATCCGGAACGACCATGTCACCGGACGGCGCACGACGTTACGGGACCGGTTGAAGGGGTTGCTGTAAGGAGGAGCGAAGCACCGGTAGCCCGCGTCGGCCCGACGCGGGGCCTGGGCGCGAAAGCGGAGTTACTGTAACCCGTCCTGCCCGGCCGACCTCGGGCCGAGGTCGGCTACAGAGGAGCGAAGCACCTGTAGCCTTTACGGCGCAGTGACGTAGGCCGCAACTCCGATTGCGGCCCACCGAACACGAACACGCAACACCGCAGATGTGCACCCGCCCCAAGATCCCTGCGCCGCCCGGCCGACCTCGGGCCGAGGTCGGCTACAGCGAAGCGGGTGGTTGAATCCTTGCGCACTTGTAGGGGTTATTGATTAGCGCCTACTTAGTACACGGTGTCAGAAATACGGCTGCGTATTCATCAAGGTGGACCGCGCTGTCCCTAGCGCGGTCAGACGCCGGTAGGGACACCGGCGTCCACCGGGTCGGATACGTCACCGTATTGGCAATGTCGTGTACTTAGCGCCGGCCGTTGCGGCGGCGCGAACGGGCTTCGTTGACCACGAGCTTGCGCCCGTTGAAATCGCGTCCGTTGGTTCCGTTGACGGCCGCCTGAGCCGACTCCACGCTGCCCATGGAGACAAAGGCGAACGTTTTCTGCCCGTCATCGCCGGGGCGGCCGGAGATCAGGCGCACCTCGCGCACGTCCCCGAATTTCTCGAGGAGTTTGCGAATCGCCGGTTCGGTGGCGTTGTCGGGAAGGTTGCCGAGATAGAGTTCAGGGGTGTGCAGCGGACGATTACTGCCGCGCCGCAGGCGGACTTTCATTCCGATCAGAAATCCCCCCAAGGCTCCGGCCAGGGTTGCCGCCGCCAACGAACCGATACAATGCCAGACTGTTATGGTTACATTACTCATGCTATGTCTTTTCTCCGTGCCGGGGAAGTTGCGCCGTGAGATGCCAGCGGTTGCGCCCCGATTATTTCATCTCTATAAACCCGTCCAGTTTCCGGATGCGCGTGGGATGACGCAACTTACGGAGGGCTTTCGCCTCGATCTGGCGGATTCGTTCACGTGTTACGTTGAACTGTTTCCCTACCTCTTCGAGGGTGCGTGAGTATCCGTCCGCCAGTCCGAACCGCAAATTCAAGACCTGCTGCTCACGTTCGGTGAGCGTGCTCAGCACGTCTTTCAGGCGGTCCTTTAGCAGGCTGTAGGCCGTCATCTCCGACGGATTCTCAGCGCCCTTGTCCTCGATAAAGTCACCAAAATGCGCATCGTCGCCCTCGCCCACGGGGCTTTGGAGCGAGATGGGCTGCTGGGCCATCTTGTAGACGGCGCGAACCCGGTCCACGGGCAGGCTCATTTCCTCGGCCACTTCCTCCGGGGTGGGTTCGCGGCCCAGTTCCTGCACGAGCTTCTTCTGGACGCGCATGAGCTTGTTGATGGTCTCGATCATGTGCACGGGGATGCGGATGGTCCGTGCCTGGTCGGCGATGGCGCGAGTGGCGGCCTGCCGGATCCACCAGGTGGCATACGTGCTGAATTTGTAGCCGCGCCGGTATTCGAACTTTTCCACCGCTTTCATCAGGCCGGTGTTGCCTTCCTGGATGAGATCGAGGAAGGAGAGCCCGCGGTTCATGTATTTCTTGACGATGCTGATGACCAGGCGGAGGTTGGCCTCCACCATCTCGGTGCGGGCGGTCATCCCCCGGCGCATGGCGTCCTTGAGCTGCCGGTAGCAGGCGACGAACTGGTCGCTGCTCATGGATAACTTATCCTCGATCCGGCGCAGTTTGCGGTATTCGGCGGCCAGCGCCGTCTCCTGCTTCTTGCACTTGCGGGCCTTCTTCAGCGCCTCAATCTGCGACAGGCAGCCTATGGCTTCCTTATATTCGTCCTCGGCCTTGGCCGCGAGCGACTCGACGATCTTCTGTTTGAAGTAGAGATGCTCGAACAGCTCGACCAGCCGCTTGCGGATGCGCTCCATGTTCTTGGCGGCGGCGGCCTTCTGGGCGGTCGTGGATTTGCTCCGCCTCAGGATGGCGAACTCAGCGAAGAGTTTGTCGTGATTCTTGCTCAGTTCGCGCTTCAGGTGGGGCAGGGTCACCAGGTATTTGTCACGGCTGTCGACGAACTTATCCTCAATGACCCGGTCAAAACGGTCCTTCCCGTTTTCCAGGCGCTCGGCGACACCCAGATACATTTCGGCGGCGACCCCGAGCTTGTCGAACAGCGTTCGCACGGTGACTTCGGCGGTTTCGATGCGCTTGCAGATTTCCACCTCCTGCTCGCGGGTGAGGAGGGGGACCTGGCCCATCTGGTGCAGGTACATGCGGATGGGATCGTCGAAAATATCCAGTCGGTCGGCCCGTCCCGCGACACCGGCGGGCTTGGTGGCGATCGTCTCCTTACGGTACTTTTCGACATCGGAGGCCTCGATGATCTCGATATCCATGCTCCGAAGGAGCTCCATGTATCCTTCCAGCTCATCGGGACTGATAACCGAACTGGGGATCAACTCGTTGATGTCGTCATACGTCAGATAGCCCTGCTCCTCGGCCAACTTGACGAGGTCCTTGATGCGCTGGCTGCGCTCCTCCCAACTCAGGGAGCTGACCGCTCCGCTATCACCCTCGGCGGCTTCGTCCGTTTCCGGTTTAGCCTCGATCTCGGGTTGTTCAGGATGCGCGTCGCGCAGAGGTGGGTGGGCCGATGTTCTCGACTTGCCTTTGGGTTGCGGGGTAGGCGCCTCTGCCTTGGCGGGGCTCTTGGGGGTCGCTGCCTTGGGGGGGGGCTTGGGGGCCGCTGATTTAGTCTTCGACATACCGTTCCTCGGGAGTAGTTCTAAAAAGCCTGCAAGACGGCACAATACACCGTTGAACTGTCAAAGCTACCAGCAGGGACGGCGCCTTGCAAGGGAAAAAGCATGACCGCCTTGGCGGTTTCGGAGGCGGCGGGCGCATCGGCCCTGGGCTGCGCTGTGATAACCATGTCGCTGCGATAACCATTGACTTTGGGCGCTTCTTTGGGTCAGTATCGGGCGCTCGAAAGGGAGATTTAAGGATATGTCATTCAGACCCGAGGTCGTTCCGTTCTTGATGGCGTCCCTGGTATTGGGGGGACTGCTGGTGGCGGCACTGCGTGTGTCGCGTGTCTCCATGCGTAAGGCGTTGGTTTCAGGTGGACTTGTGGCGGCCATCCTGTGCGTCTACATGCTCTATTTCTTCCGCGATCCCGTCCGCGTGGTCCCGACCGACCCCTCCGCCGTCGTGGCAGGCGCCGAGGGCAAGATCATGTCGGTGATGGAAGTCGAGGAACCCGTCTTTCTCAAGACGAACGCGGTGCGCATCAGTATCTTCCTCAGTTTGATCGATGTGCATGTCAATCGCGCGCCCATCGCCGGGCGTGTCGAGTTTGCCCAGTATTTTCCCGGGGCGCGGTATTTCACCTTCCAGGAGAAATCCTCGGACCTGAACCAGCACAGTTCCATCCTGATCCGGGGGGAACGGACCTCATGCCTGGTGAACCAGATTGTGGGCCCCGTCGCGCGGCGGGTGGTGTACTGGCTTGAGGTGGGGCAGGACCTGAAGAAGGGTGAGTCTTTCGGCATGATGAAATTCGGATCCCGCCTGGATATGTATTTCCCGAAAGGCGACGTGGAAGTCCTGGTGAAGCCCGGCGACAAGGTGCGGGTGGGCGAGACGGTCGTCGCCCGGCTCCTTCCGCCGTTGAACGGAGCGGACGGCGGGACGGGGAAGGACGCGCCATGAAATCCAACCTGACCTGGCGTCAGTTGATCCCGATCACGATCACGCTGCTGGCGATGCTCTGCGGCTTTTTCAGTATCCTCGTGACCCTCGAAAGCATGGGCGAAGACCTTGAAAAGGCGGGCGATATGCATCGCTGGGCGGCGCTTCTGATCATGCTCTCGATGATTCTCGACGGCATCGACGGCAACATCGCGCGACGGCTCAAGGGCTGCACCGAAATCGGGGCGGAATTGGATACCTATGTGGATATGACCGCCTTCGGAATCGCGCCGGCGATCCTGATCTATGCGGTCATGTTGACCGGCTCGGTTCCGCAGGATTCCTCCCGGGCCCTCTGGCGTGTGGTCATGACCTCAGCGGTCGTGCTCTCGGGGGTCGTGCGGCTGGCGAGGTTCAAGGCCGGAGATCCCCATCGGGGCCAGATGGGCTACACGGGACTGCCCATCACCGCCTGTGCCGGTTGGGTGGCCATGCTGGTGTTTATCAGTCAGAGCAAGCCGTTCAACACGTTCTCGCTCAGTCAGGGGCCGGTGGCCACGCTGTTCCTGGCCGGCGTGCTGACGTTCATCTTCCTGCAGGTTTCCAATGTGCGCTATCCGAAACCGACCAAGCATCCCGCGCTGTTCATCCCGATGATCATCATGGTGTGCATTCTTTTCATTCCCAGCAAGATCGCGGTGTATGCGGCGGCGTTCATGGTCATCATGGTACTGAGTTACATTGTCTTTGGGCCCCTCTATATGCGGCAGGCCACGCGGCAGGCCGGCGAGGATCTCCCCTGCAAACCGGAGGAGTCCGGATCTTGACCAAGGCGACTCCGCCCGCGCCCGTCGGCGCCGGTGAAGAATTACGGGACATCGCGGGGCAGGCCGCCGACTATCTCCTGTGGCTTAAGGACGAGGGCCTTCACCAGGTTGAGGTCGCGGTCCCCGTCATCCCCAGCGGGGCTGCCTCGGATCTGGCCCGGGTGGCCGGGGTGATTGCGGGCTGCCGGAAATGTTCCCTGCACCAGACCCGGACCCGGACCGTTCCCGGGCAGGGGAATCCGACCCCGGAGATCCTGTTCGTCGGCGAGGCGCCGGGCGCGGACGAGGACGAGCAGGGCTTGGCCTTTGTCGGGCGGGCCGGACAATTGCTGACGAAGATGATCCAGGCGATGGGCTTCGAGCGGGACGAGGTGTTTATCGCCAACATCCTCAAGTGCCGGCCGCCGGACAACCGTGCCCCGCTGCCGGAGGAAATGGAAACCTGCCTGCCTTATCTCAAGGAACAGATCCGGTTGCTCAAACCCAAGGTGATTGTCGCGCTGGGGGCGACGGCGGTTCGCGGGTTGGTCGGGCTGGAGGGCATCAGCAAGCTCCGCGGCAACTGGTCGCAATTCGAAGGGATCGACCTGATGCCGACCTATCATCCGGCCTATCTGCTGCGCAATCCGCCGGCCAAGAAGGATGTCTGGCTGGATCTGCAGGAGGCGTTGCGCCGCCTGGGGCGGACCCCGCCGAAGGCCAGGAGTCAGGGCTGAACGGATGGACAACGGAACCCTGGAGCCGCGTGAAACCTGAAGAACGCCTGATCGACCCGATGAAGCCCGGCGCCTGGCGAAGGCGGATGGGCGGGGATGCGCCCGTCGTCGTCGTCACGGGCACGTTCGATGTTCTTCAGCCGGGAAACCTTTATGCGTTGCGCCGGGCCCGGGCGGAGGGAGGAGCGGTGGTGGTGCTGCTGGAGCCGGATGAGGGGGTGGCCCGGCATGCGTCACCGGGTCGGCCTCAGAATCCGGCGGCGGTACGGGCAGAGATGGTGGCGCACCTTCGCGGCGTGGACGGGGTCATGGTGGCTCCCCCCGACCTTGACGCCGGGTTCCTCGACGCCTTCCGGCCCCTGGTTTGGGTGGTCGCCGGGACTCAGCGTCGTTCCGAGATCTGGGCGCCGGCCCTGGAACGCGCGGCGACTTTCGTGAGGGAGGTCGAACCGTTAAAGGACTGCTTCACGGAAGACATCCTCCGGGCCCTGCGCGGGAATCAAACCCCGATCAGGATCCCGCAGCAAGGACTGATGACGGACCCCGTCAGCGCTCCTGCCGCCAGCGCGGCTCAGGGTTCCGGCCGGGTCACCGTGAACGGCTGCTTCGATATTCTGCACATCGGGCATCTGCGTTTTCTGGCTACCGCCCGGGCGATGGGAGGGGTGTTGACGGTCCTGATCAACGATGACGCTTCCGTGGCGCGCTACAAGGGCCCGACGCGGCCGGTCTTCCCGGAAGCCTTCCGGAAAACGGCGCTCATGGCGCTGGAGGCGGTCGATGACGTGGTGGCGTTTGCGGAGGATGAACCGCTGGCCGCGATGGCGCGTTTGAGGCCGGATCTCCACGTGAAGGGCGGCTCCTTCGAACCCGAGCGCGTCCGTCATGAGCGCGAGCTGCTGGCCCAGTGGGGGGCGCGTGTGGTAGGGACGCCGCTTGTGGACGGCTTCAGCACGTCGAGTTACATCGCCACGGCCTTGAAGGAAAGAGGGTGATCTCTCGGCAGGCCCCTCCGCGCGGTCATGCCTGACGGGGTGGGCGGAACCTCAGGACCAGTCCGATCAGCCCCGCCACGACCAGCGTCATGGCACCGCCGACGAGTCCGGCAAGGGAAGTGTCGGCGCTGACGGCCGGCCAGGATCCGGGCTCGATAGGGGCGGGTTCTCCGGCTGAGCGGTTTTCGCCACGGACCTCATGCTTGCCGGTGACCTTGGCAATGGACCATTCCAGGCCGTCGGGGCGCGTTGACGCGAACCAGCTTGCCACGCCGCCCACCAGCACCGCCGCCGCGGCCAATCCCAGCAACACGGGCCGCAAACGGGCGGTGGTTCCGGGAGCTGGCGCCGTTGGAAACGCCTCCGGTCGAGCGCGGGCGACAAACGCGACCACGGCGGCGGTCGCCACTCCCTCGACCACGCCGATGGCCAGATGAATTGGCAGCATCATGAGAACGAACGTGCCGAACGGCAACTCAGAGATGCCGGAGGCGCTGGTTTCCAGGACCACGCTCAAGGCGCCCAGCAGGAGTCCGGCCACCGACGCCGCGATGGCGGCCGCCGACGCCCGCAGTGTGTCCTTCCGGGCGCCGGCCATGAGGCGGTAGACCAGAGGATAGGCCACAAACGCCGGAAAGAATCCCAGGTTGAACATATTGCAGCCTAGAGCCAGCAGTCCTCCATCGGCGAAGAACAGGGCCTGCACGGTCAACACCGAGGCGATGACCAGAAAGGCCGCGTAGGGCCCGAGCAGAATGGCCAGGATCAGGCCTCCGCCGAGGTGTCCGCTCGAACCGGTTCCCGGGATGGAGAAATTGATCATCTGGGCGGTGAAGATGAAAGCCCCGAGCACGCCCATCATGGGGACGAGGTTGTCGCGCAGGCTCTGCCGCAGTTTGCGCGCACACAGAGTGATCAGGCTGCCGGAGACGACCCACATGGCTCCGCCCACAGCGGGCGAGATCAAAGCATCGGCCATGTGCATAGGAGGTCCTCCTTATTCTGTCCGATGTTGCTTATCCGTCAACGCGTTGTTCAGATCCGCGATCAGGTCCTCGGCGCTTTCCAGCCCGACCGACAGGCGCACTAGTCCATCAGTGATGCCCCGCGCGAGGC
Organism: bacterium; assembly: GCA_037128375.1. Lineage (GTDB taxonomy): Bacteria > Verrucomicrobiota > Kiritimatiellia > CAIKKV01 > CAITUY01 > CAMBRF01. The sequence goes on along the minus strand of JBAXWO010000010.1, from coordinate 2,514 downwards.
GCTCTGCGCGGGGCAGGGCGGCATGGGACATGGTGGCGGGGTAGGATAGAATGCTTTCCACGCCGCCCAGGCTGACGGCGACCAGGGGCAGTTTGAGCCGTTTCATGAACGCCACGGCGGAGGGACCATCGGCGAGTTCGAAGGAGATAACCGCGCCGCCGCCTTTTGCCTGGGAGAGATGGATGTCGCGACCGGGGTGACCCGGCAGGGTGGGGTAGTGGACCTTGACAATCCCTGGCTGGGTCTGGAGCCACCGGGCCAGTGTCTCGGCAGTATTCTGCTGGGCGTCCATCCGCACGCCCAATGTTTTCAATCCGCGCAGAACCAGCCAGGAATCCTGGGGGCCGAGAATGGCGCCAAAGGCGTTTTGGATGGAGCGCAGGCGGCGACCGATACTTTCCTCCCGGGTCACGGCCACTCCCGCGATCAGGTCGCTGTGTCCGCCGAGGAACTTGGTGGCGCTGTGGACCACGATATCGAAGCCCAGTTCAAGGGGGCGTTGCAAATACGGGCTCATGAACGTGTTGTCGGTGAGGGTCAGAAGACCATGCTCGCGGGCGAGGCGGACCATCGCCCGCAGATCGGTGATGTTCAGCAGGGGATTGGCGGGCGTCTCGACGAACAGGGCGCGGGTGGTCGGCTTGATCGCGCGCCGGACGCACTCGGGATCGGCCGTATCGACAAAGGTGACGTCGAGTTTCCACTGCCGGAATACGGTGGTGAGGATGCGATAGGTTCCGCCGTAGATATCCTTCCCCACCAGCAGGTGGTCGCCCGGCTGAAAGAGGAGCAGCACGGAGGAGGTGGCGGCCATGCCGGAGGCGAAGGCCAGGCCGCGTGCGCCGCCCTCCAGTTCCGCCATGGTATGTTCCAGCGCCTCACGGGTCGGATTGTCGCTGCGGCCATAGTCGTAAGGGCCGAGATGTTCGGGGTCCGCCTGCGCATACGTCGAGAGCTGGTAGATCGGGATGCTGGAGGCGCCCGTATAGGGGTCGCGGTCTTTTCCGGAGTGAATCAGCCGTGTGTGGTCGTTCACAGGACGGCCCTCAGGTCGTCGACCAGGTCGTTCCCATCCTCCACGCCAACGGAAAGCCGCACCAGCCGATCGTTGATGCCCAGGCGTGCCCGGAGCGCCGGGTCCATGTCGGCATGCGTCTGCACGGCTGGATAGGTGATCAGGGATTCAACGCCTCCGAGGCTCTCGGCGAAAAGGAAGACCTTGACCCCGGCGAGAATCGCGGGGACCCGGGCAGCCTCGTCCACTTCAAAGGCCAGCATGCCGCCGTACCCGCTGTGTTCGCGGTTCAGAATGTCGTGACCGGGATGCTGCGGGAGGCCCGGGTAGCGGACGTTGCGCACACGGGGATGCGAGGTGAGCCAGACGGCGATCTGCTGGGCGTTTTCCTGCTGTTTCTGGAGGCGCAGGGGAAGGGTCTTCAAGCCGCGGATGGTCAGCCAGGCATCCTGGGGCCCCAAAATGCTGCCGATGGCGTTCTGGAAGAACCCGATTTGCGAGGCCAGTTCCGCGGTGCGCACCACGGCGGCGCCCGCGACGACATCGTTGTGACCGGCCAGATACTTCGTGGCGCTGTACAGGACGATATCGGCGCCGAGTGCGATGGGACGCTGGAAGACGGGGGTCAGGAACGTGTTGTCCACAAGGGTCAGGATTCCGCGGGCGCGCGCCAGAGCGGAGATCGCCCGGATATCGGCGATTTTCAGGAGGGGATTGGTCGGGGTTTCAAGGAAGATGGCCCGCACGCCCGGACGTTGAAGCGCCTGCTCAACGGCGCTGAGATCGGATGTGTCGACGTAAAGGGCGTTCAGGCCCAAGGGCCGAAAGACCTTTTCGAAAAGACGGAATGTTCCGCCATAGAGATCCTCGGTGACGACGATGCTGTCACCGCTGTGGAACAGGTGCAGGACGGTGTCGATGGCGGCAAGGCCTGATGCAAAGGCGAACCCCTTGAATCCGCCATCGGCCGCCGCCAGGGTTTCCTCCAGGACGAGGCGGGTGGGATTGGATGAGCGCGAGTAGTCGAATCCGGTGGATTGCCCAAGGGCGGGATGACTGAAGGAGGCGGTTTGATAGATCGGTGCAGAGATCGCTCCCGTGGCCGGATCCCGCCGATTGCCCGCTTGCGCCAATAAAGTCGATATTTTACAGGGCATGAGATTTCCCTCAGGAATAACTCTACTCAAACTGTAGTGAATGTATTCCAGCGTTGCAGGGACTGTCAAAATAAATATAAAATACCACTTTACGATGATAGGATCTCTTCCGTAATATCAATCGAGTAAGTAGAGATTACCCAGCGGTTAGGCGGTTTACCATGAAGATATCGACGAAGGGCCGATACGGGTTGCGGGTGCTATTGGATATTGCTGCCCACCAGGAGAAGGGGCCGGTTATTTTGCGCGACATTTCAGCCCGGCAGGCCATTTCCGAAAAGTACCTTTGGCAGGTCATCAATCCCATGAAGGCCGCTGGTCTGGTCAAGTCTACGCGAGGGG
>JBAXWO010000001.1:0-28500 GCA_037128375.1 bacterium | reverse complement strand
GAAGACACCGCCCACGGACGACCGGATGAAGGAGACCGCCGGCCTCCTGCGGACCAGGCCCCTGCCGGGGAACAATGTTGATTTCTACTATATGTACTATGCGACACTGGCCCTGTATCAGCACCAGGGGGAGGTCTGGGAGGATTGGAACAAGCGCATGAAGGATGTACTCCCGCCGCTGCAGCGCAAGACCGGTGCGGAGGCCGGAAGTTGGGATCCGCAGGGTCCGTTTGGCGGCCAGATGGGCCGATGCGTTACCACGGCCATAGGGGCGCTGTCGTTGGAAGTGTACTATCGGTTTCTGCCGATGTACGGTTATCGAAGTGCGGAGGATGAGGGCCGTAAGGGCTCCGAGAAAGGAAAGCTACCATGACGAATGAAGCCTTTAACGTGAAAGAGATTCTGATCCGCGGCTGGCCGGTGCTGAGTGCGCTCGGCATCATGTCCATCATCGCGACGGCCGTGTTTTTCGACCGCCTGATCGTTTTCATGCGCACCAAGGTGGACGCCGAGGCATTTGTCGACGCGTTGCTCAAGCTACTGGACGAGAAGGGTCGCGACGAGGCTATCGTACACTGCGTGGAGGTCGGGCACCCGGTCGGCGCGGTGTGCGTCGAGGCGCTCCGCAATGCCGGAAACCGGGAGGCCATGGAAAAGGCCGTCCACAACGCCACGCAACGCGAATTGAACAAGCTGGAGACGCTCGTGCCGCTTCTGGCCACCGTGGCGAGTACCGCGCCGTTTGTCGGCCTCCTGGGCACCGTGGTCGGCATCATTCGCGCCTTCCATGACATCGCCGCCGCGACGGGCGGAGGTCCGGAAGTTGTTGCCGCCGGCATTTCCGAGGCGCTGGTCGCCACGGCGATGGGGTTGTTCGTGGCCATTCCCGCCACGATGGCCTATAACTACTTTGTCCACCGGATCCAGCGCATCGCCCGGGAAACCGACGTGGCTGTCTTCCGCCTCATCGAAAAACTGAAGTAAAGGGGGCGCGACTATGCAAGGATCCTCATCAAGCGACCGGGGGGGCGGCCAGGGCTACCGGATCATGGCCGACATGAACATGATCCCGTTCATCGACATCTGCCTCGTCCTCCTGATCATCTTCATGGTTATCACGCCGGCGCTGGTGAAATCCCAGCTCAAGGTGGAGTTGCCGCGTGCCCAGGCGGCGGAAACCATTCAGGCGGCGGAAAAACTTGTGGATATCCAGGTGCTGATGGACGGCACGGTGATCATCGACAACCAGAAGGTGCCCCCGGATGGGCTCGATGAGATGCTGCGCCGCAAGCTGCCGGATCCGCAGAACCAGTCCGTCATGATCCAGGCCGACAAATCCGTGCCGTTCGAGCACGTGGTCCGGGTCATGGGCGGTGTCCGCAAACTCGGCTGCAACAAGATGGGCGTCGGGGTGAAGACCGAGCGCAACCGGTGAAGATTACAGTGGGGAGGGCGTCAGCGGGGACAGGGGAATAACGCGACCGCCCTGGGACTGGAAGCGGACGGCGGGTTTGCCGAGCGCGGCGACGCGGCCATCGGGTGTGACGCGCAGCGCCCCGCCACTGGGAATGCCGTAGCCGGTGATCCCGGACCGGCGACAAAGACTCAACAATGACCTGAGTTCTTCCCATCCCTCCGCTTCGGCGTGGGTGTCGCAGAGGATGGGGGCCAGATCCAGGCAGGCGAACTTTTCAGCGGTGTCGTCGTTGGCGGGATCCGACCACCGGACCCAGCTACGCGCCAGCATGATGCTGCCGGCGGACAAGCCGAAGAAGGGTTTGCCGCCGGCGTGCAGGCGCTTCAGGAAGGGAAGCAGGCCGCGCTCCCGCAGGACGCGCATGCCGTCCTCCACATCGCCCCCGCTGATGAACACCAGATCGGAACCCGACAGGGTGGCGCGCGTCTCGTCGAGGTCGGCCTGCGCGGAAGCCGTTGCGGCCAGGCTGACCGTCCCGGCGCCGGCTTCCCGGAACGCGGCGGTGATTGCTTTATGGAAATCGCGGTCGTCGCCACTCGCCGCGCCTACGTAGGCGATGGACGGGCGTAGCCGGCCTGACGTTGAAAAAATATCCCGCAACAGGGGATCGGGTCCCTGGCGGGTCCGGCCATGGCCCCCTGCCAGAGGATAGAGGGGCGTCACGGGGCGCCCCTCCGCAAGCGGTTGTGATCGATCGGAAAAGCGGCGCGTGCGAAACGGAATTTGCCGGAGGGTTCGGGCTCCAGTGAGTGCGCCAGGGCGCCGTCGAGTGTTTCGCGGATCAGAGACTCATGCTGGTACTGGATACTCATGGGCTGGGCCGCAGTATAACCGCAGCCCGGTTGAATCTCCCAGCGAGAAATGCGCGGAGCCCCGACAGAACAACGTTGTTTTTCCGGGATGACTGTGATGACATGGCCCGCGTTTCAGTGGAGGAGTTACTGTGGAAGCACCCGTGCCAGATGTGGCGATTCGTGAATTGAAGGATCGGTCGGGACAGACGGTTCGTCTGCGCGGTTGGCTGCAGGGCAAGCGGTCAGGCGGGAAGGTGGTCTTTCTGGTACTGCGTGACGGAACGGGGATCTGCCAGTGCGTGGTGGAGGCCGGCAGCCCGGAGACGTTTGCGGCGGCCTCGCAACTGACGCAGGAGTCCTCGGTGGCGGTCACCGGCAACGTCCGGTTGGAAGGGCGTGCGCCGGGTGGAGCCGAGTTGTCGGTGATGGCCGTCGAGATCCTGCAGATTGCCCAGGAATACCCCATCAGCCGTAAAACGCACGGCATCGATTTCCTGCTGTCCAACCGCCATCTCTGGCTGCGGTCCAACCGGCCCACCGCCATTCTCAGGGTGCGGCACACGGTCATTCGGGCCATTCGCGATTTCTTCGATGGGCAGGGGTTCACGCTGGTGGATATGCCCATCCTGGTTCCCGGGGCGGGGGAGGATAAGCAGTCGCTCTTCCCGGTCGATTATTTCGGCGAGAAAGTGTTTCTGTCCCAGACCGGCCAGCTTTACCTTGAAAGCGCCTGCATGGCCCTGGGCAAGGTGTATTGCTTCGGGCCGACCTTCCGGGCGGAAAAGTCGAAGACCCGCCGGCACCTCACCGAGTTCTGGATGGTCGAGCCGGAGATCGCCTTTGCGGATCTGGAGGACGTCATGTTGTTGGCGGAGGATCTGATTTGCCAGGTGGCGGCGGCCGTCTTGAGCCGGAACCGGGAAGATTTGGCCATGCTGGGGCGTGATCCGGTCGTGCTGGAGCGGATTCAAAAACCCTTTCACCGGCTGACCTACACCGAGGTGGTGGATCTATTGCGTAGTGCGCCCTTGCGGGAGCGGTTGGACGGGGAGTTGGAAAAGGATGGCGTGCGCCTGCGAGGACTCGTCACGGAATTGGAAACGTGCGAAGCGTCGCTCAAGACGGTTCGCAAGGGGTGGCAGGAGGAGAAACTGGAGGCACGCCTGCGGGAACTGCGCGAGGAAATCCAGGATCTGGAGCAGGACCTCAAGGTGCGGCCGGAGCATATCCGGTTGGCGCAGTCCTTCGCCTGGGGCAAGGACCTTGGCGGTAGTGACGAGACGATTGTTTCCCGGCAGTTCGACCGGCCGGTCTTTGTGACCGGGTATCCGCGCGCGGCGAAGGCCTTCTATATGAAGGTGGCACCGGACGATCCGCGGTTGGTGCGGAACTTCGACCTGTTGGCGCCGGAAGGCTATGGTGAAATCATCGGCGGGAGCCAGCGCGAGGAGGATCCTGCGGTGATTGCGGAGAGCCTCAAAGCCAAGGCTCTGCATCCCGACGACTATGCCTGGTATCTGGAGCTCCGGCGTTACGGCAGCGTGCCCCACGGCGGGTTCGGGTTGGGGGTAGAGCGGGCGCTGACGTGGCTATGCGGGCTCAAGCACGTTCGCGAGACCATTCCCTTTCCCCGAACCCTTGGGAGGGTGTGCCCGTAGCGGGGATCTTGTCGGATAAGCGAATGGATATTTTGGCTCTTCATGGGTGTTTTTCACGGTGGTGGGGGTGCCGTCCCAATCGGCCTGATTTTTGTTTTGCTTTCGTTAGGTTGATCTCTATACTGCGGACATAGATTGGAATGAGTTGCCTTTCTCCGCTTATATTCGGCAAGGAGCGCTCCGATGAATCCTATCAATGGTTGGTCGACGATGGCGGTTGCCGTGCTTGTTTTGGCGATATCGGGCGTCCATGATGCCGGTGCCCAGGCGCGGGCGCGCGTGGAGCCGAAGCCGGCGATTGGCGGTCCGGGAGCAGGGGGTGCGGTGATCCGCCTCCGCGAACTGACCGGAGACGGGCCTCGTGGACTGGTGCGTACGCCGGTTTACAGCGCTTCGGCCTCAGGTGGGCGGGCTGCGCCCCGTGACTGGGCTGAATTGACCGTGCAGTTTGACACAGACCCCGAATGGGTCGATGAGGTTTCCTTTCAGTACTATGCCCTGTTGTACACTCGCGCCACCAAGGAATACACCCTGCTCAAGGGGTTGGTGACGCATGTCGATGTGGCGCGCGGACGCGGGCACCGGAGTTCGGCCTATATCCGGCCGAACACCCTGTTGCGCTATGGCGACGTGCTCGCCGTGGCCGTCGAGGCATTCGTTAAGGGGGAAGAGGCGGGAACTGTCAGTGAGGGTAAGCTGGCCGATCGTCAGGCTTTGCCGCCGGAATGGTGGAAAAGCCCCAAACTGATTCCCCGTGACGGGTCCATTTTGAACCGGACGCAAACGCCGTTTGCGTTCATCAGTGTCGACGACTACGAAGCCACCAAGTAGACGCGCCTATGTTTGGATCAGACCGTGTTCTAGCGCTCGACATCGGGGCCAGCAAGCTCGTGCTTGCTGAGTTCAAGGTTGTCAAACCTCAGGGCTTGGAGCTCTCGAAGTATATCATAGTCCCCCTGGGGGTGGATATTGATAGCACGCCTGATCCTTCCGCTTACATCGTCGCGGGGATTCGTGATGCGTTGCGGGAGAGTGGCATCCGACCGGGGCCGGTAGCCTTGTCGATATCCGGCCAGATGGTTTTTCCGCGTTATGTCAAGTTGCCGCCGGTGACTCCCGACAAGATCGCTCAAATCGTCCGCTACGAGGCCCAGCAGAATGTGCCGTTTCCCATCGATGAAGTCGTGTGGGACTACCAGTTGGTGGGACAAGGAGCGGGGGAACTGAGCGTTCTGCTGGTGGCGGTGAAGGGGGATTTGGTTAAGAATCTCACCGATTGCGTCGAGGCGGCGGGATTGGACCCCGTGCTGGTGGATGTCTCGCCGCTGGCCCTGTACAATACGGTGCGTTACAACTACCCCGACCTGCCCGGTTGCACCATGATCTTGGATATGGGCGCCCGGTCCACCAATGTCGTCTTTGTGGAGGGTAACCGGATTTTCAGTCGCAGTATTCCCGTGGCGGGCGTGGCGGTGACCAAGGACGTGATGAAGGAGTTCGAGCTCTCCTATGAAGAGGCGGAGCAGCTCAAAGTGGCGCATGCGTTTGTGGGGTTTGGCGGCACGTACGAGGGTTCCGAGGTGGGGGTGGCGGACCGCACCTCCAAGATTGTGCGAAATGTCATGACGCGTCTGCACGCCGAAGTGGTGCGTACGATCAATTTCTACCGCAGTCAGCAGGGCGGCAGTCAGCCGACGCTGGTCCTGTTGTCCGGAGGGTGTTCCGTTATTCCACATGCCAACACGTTTCTGAAGGAAAAATTGAAGATGGAGGTGGACTACCTCAATCCCTTCCGGAGCGTGACGGTGAGCGCGGATATTTCCGCCGACAAGATCGCCGGGAGTGTGCATGTGTTAGGCGAAGCGGTCGGTCTCGGGTTGCGTCGGACGCTGTCGTGTCCGGTTGAGATCAACCTGTTACCGCCCGTGCTGGTGGCACGGCGGGTATTTCGCAAGCGGTTGCCGTTCCTGGGGCTGACGGTGGTGGGGCTGACGTTGATCCTGCTGGTGTTCTGGATGTTCCTCCATCAGATGCGTTCCATGGCGGCGGTACGGCTCGGCATGGTGCAGGCGCGTGTGGTGGCCCTGGAGAGGCCCAATACCGTCCTGGGCGAGCTGGCGGCGGAAAAAGGAGCGGTCCTTGAAAAGGTGGACTCGCTGACGGATCTGATCGGGCAGCGGACACGCTGGTTGACGATGATCAACGACCTTCACTCCCGCCTGATTGAGGGGATGTGGTTGACCTCGGTGCGGCCGGACGTCGAAGACGGGACGCCCGGCCTGAGGCTGGTGATCGAGGGCATGAGTTTCAGCGATAAGGTCAGTCATCAGGCGATTACCGATTTTGCGGTGGCGCTGAAGGGCGTGGGGTATTTTTCCGACGAGGTGCAAATCAAGAAGATCAAGCCGGTCTCGGGAACCGATTACGTGAACGAGTTTACGATCAGCATTATTGTGCGGGATAGACCGGCTGCGCCGTTACCGGCCAATCCCGCTGTAGAGTGAGAGGGCGCAAAAAGAGTTTATGCATTCGCGACGAAATATTTTGATCATTACCCTGTCCGTGATACTCGGATTGATGTTTATCACGGCGGTGGTGTTGGTCTATCGGGGTTTCATCGACTTGCGCCGGGTCGAAACGGAGGAGCAAGGCAAGATCGGTGACTTGGAACGGCTCCATAAGCGCAATCCCTTTCCTTCCGATGAAAACTGTCGCATGGAGCGGGAGAACCTGAAGGTGTTGGGAGAGGAACTGGCCGAACTGCTGGCGGTCATGGGGCTCGGACAGATCGAGTCCGTGGACCAGAGTCCGCCCAAGTTCATGGCTGAATTCTGGGATGCGCGCCGGGAATTGAAGGCCAAGGCCAAGGAGGCGGGGGTCACCCTGGCGGGCGGGGATGACTGCGATTTCGGTTTCGGTCGGCACTTGGCGGGTAATCTCCCGGCTCCCCAGGATGTGCCCCGTTTGACCCAGCAGCTGAAAATTACGCAGGCGTTGTGCGAGGTTCTGTATGCCGCCAGAATTTCGGAATTGCGGGGCATTGGCCGGGAGGAATTCGAGGTTGAGGCCGTCAGCGGTACGGGGATCAAGCCTGCCGCGACAGGACGGCGTCGAACCGAAGCGGCTCCGACGCTCTTGAACGCCGTCTCCGCCAATGCGGGAAAAATCGCCCCTGATCAATTGTACGGAAAATGGCATTTCGTGCTGTTGTTTACCGTCAAGGAATCGGCGTTGGTCGGCGTTCTGAATGGACTGGCCCGCAGTCCTGTTTTTGCCGTAGTCACCCGACTTGAGATTGTGGGCGACAACAAACTGTTCGACCGGTCCCTGGTGGCGGTGCGTGCGTCGCGCAAGGGAGCCGCGGAGGTCGTTTCGAAATCGGTCGAGGCGGGTAAGGAGAGCGCGGTCCTAGTGCCCAGAGATCAGCGGGTGGCATGCGGACGCGAGCCGGTTTTGACGGTCAAGATGGAACTCGATGTGCTCCAATTCGTCAATAAGCGGGGCGCGGGTATGGATGAGAAGGCGAAGGGGGCGAAATGACGACGGCTGGAGTCATCGCATGGTTGAGGAGGGTCTACGATCGGCTGGCCGCCGCCATGGTGCTCCTTGTTCTGGTTGTGGCGCTGTTTATGCTGGCCGTCCAAGCCCAGTTGAATATAAAGAAACAGGATGATTTTGACCGCAGGCTGCGCCTGAAACCTCTCTATGCGCGGACCCAGCCGATGGACCGGACTGTTTTTCAGCTTTCCCGATTGGCGTTGACGGAGCCTGTGCAAATTGGCGAATGGCCCCTTCGGTTGCTTGCTCCTGAATTGAGGGTGCTGTGCGTCAACTGTGAGCGCCCGATCCCCTATGCCGCCACTACGTGCTCCTTCTGCAAGAGCGAACAGATTGCCGAGAATACCCCGGACTTATTCAAGGAATGGCTGACGAGGAACAATCTTAACCCCTTGGAGGTGGATATCGGCAGTGCGGATACCGACGGCGATGGTTTCTCCAATCGCGAGGAGTACGATTTTCGGACCAGTCCCAACGATCCGAGCAACCATCCCCCCCCCCTGGCTAAGATCACGGTGCAGGGCATCAGGCCGATTTCCTTTCGGCTCGTGTTTATGAGCGTCAACCGGGTATCCGACGATAAGAGACTCTTTCAGATCAATCTGCGGTCGGGAGACCGGACTTGGTGGAAGTCGCTGGGGGAAAAGATTGAGGGATTTGAATTGATCTCCTACGACGAAAAGAGTCCAGAGGGCCCTGAATTGACCCTCCAGCGCGGCGACAAGAAGATTCCGCTCATCAAAGGGCGGGCGGTTCCCCGCGATGAGTATTCCGTTATTCTGTACTCCCAGCTCGATGGATCCAACCTTCCCCCCGTCAGGGTGGACGAAGAGTTCACGGTGAAAGGCGCCCAGTACAAAGTCAAAAAAGTTGACAGGGATGGGCCCCGTGTATTAATACACGACACTTCACGTGATATGGATGTCTGGATTGGTGGCCAGTTGCCGGAACCGTTGCAGGTTCCTCGGCCCTGACGCGGGCCGAAGGATCCTTAGTAAGGCGAGCGTTCTTAAGGAGATACGCGATATGAGATTGCACGGCGTGATATCTGTTTTGCTGGCGCTTATGTTGTTGACCGGCGGAGCGACTGCTTTCGCTCAGGAAGCGATGGTTGAGGAACTGAAGCAGGAGATGAAGACGCCTGCTGAAACCAATCAGCCTGTGGCGCAGGAGTCCGGTGTAGTGGCGCCTGAGGCGCCCGAGCCCGTCGTCGCGAAGGAAGCGCCGCCTCCGGTGGTGGCTGAAACGGTCGAGGCGGTTGCGGCTCCCGTGATCGCGCCGAAAGCGGAAGTCCTGACAGACGAGTTGGCGCCGGTTCCGGAAGTAAAACAGGATGTCGTTCCTGCCGTGAAGCCCGCCGCAGAATCTCCCGCTTTGGAGGCTGAGCGCGTCGCGGAGCCAGGGATTGGGACGGCTCCAGTCGCTCCGGTTTCGAGTCCCGCAGCAGGCATCGGAGCCACGGTGGAAACTCCGAATCCCAGTGGGCCCGCAGAGGCCGTCAAGCAATTGGGGACAGGGGCGCGCACGGAACTGGGGAAGCAGTTGGCCCAATTAGAGGAAGTGCGTCGTCAGGCGCGTGAGTTGGAAGGCCGCAAGAGCATCGATCTGGCCGAGCGGGCTTGGAAGGCAGGCGATTACCTTCTGGCCTTGACCCATTACCGCAGCATCGTCGAAAAACTGCCCGCCACCGGGCCCAATACGGCGGTCCGTAAGCGTGCCACCGATCGCATTCCGGAGTGCGAGTACCAAGTCATTCTCGGTCTCGTCAAGCAGGGGAAGAAAGGGGAAGCGCTGAGCAAGGGTAAGGAAGCGGCGAATCGGCATCCCGACAACAGGTCCATCGCCAAGTTGGTCGCAAAACTCCAAATCGATGTCCAGGAGGAGAAGGCCGGGGAGAAACAGGGCAATGAACCGGTTGCCAAGAAGCTGGGGACGTCGGACCAGATGCTCGCGGGCAAGCGGCAGATGGCGAACCGCGAGTACGAGAAGGCGCGCGCTAGTTTCGAATCCGTGCTGGCCCTTGATCCCGGAAATCGTGAGGCGATGCGTTATTTGAAGGAACTGGGCGAGCGCAAGTACGTGTCCGAGTCCGTCGAGCGCAACGCCACGGCCGCCAAGATGACTGCACAGGTCAAGGCAACCTGGAATCCCCAGTACAGGATGATTAAGGGAAAGACCGAAACAGGGCCGACGAATACTGTCGAGACGACCGGCACCAAGAGCATTCTCGACAAGATGGGGCGCATTACCATCCCTGAAGTTGAGTTTCGCCAGGCGAATATTCACGACGTGGTAGAGTTTCTGAACAAGGCCAGCGTGGATGGGGACAAGCTCGAGCAGGATCCGACCAAGAAAGGCGTGAATATCATCCTGAATCTGGGTGGCACCGCCGGGGCCGCGCCGGCAGCCGCCGCCCCTTCCGCCGACAATGTCTTTGGTGAGGCTGCGCCGGCGGGTGGCGGTGGTGGCGGTGGAAAAAACTATGAAATCACCTTTACCGCCCGCTACATCACCCTGCTTTCCGCGCTGAAAATCATCACCTCGGTGTCGGGCCTCAAGTGGCGTGTCGACGGCAACATCGTGATGATTGTTCCGTCCGATTTCGATCCGTCCGAAATCGAAGTGCGGATGTATTCTGTCGAGCCCACGTTTGTTGAGCGCATTCGAGAGGCGGGGTCCGCGATGCCCACAACCGAGACATTTGGCGGACGCGAGCAAAAGAATCTGACCACCGATGCCATCGGGAACACGGTTCCTGAACTAAAGGACTATTTCGAGAAAATGGGTGTGAAGTTCCCGAAGGGTTCCTCCATCACTTACAACTCGGCGATCGGGAAGGTCATTGTCGGCAACACGGCTGAAAACCTGGCCGTATTCGAGCGGATTCTGCCTGAGCTGAATGTCGTGCCGAAGCAGGTCGAAATCGAGGCCCGTTTTGTCGAGGTCAATGAGACCGACCTCCAGGAGTTCGGTCTGGAGTGGCTGCTGAACGATGCCTGGGAGATGGCCAGCAAGAAGGGCGGTGCCTACGCGCCGCTCGGATCGACCGAGCGCGTCCAGATGAATGCCAACGCCTCCGAGGGCGGTTTTACCAAAGGAAATCGCTTCTGGGGCATGAGCGGTAATGGTGTTGCCGACGGATTGGCCGGGGGGCAGGGGAACATGGGCAAGGTGTTATCGATATCGAGCGTGCTCACGAATCCCGAGTTGACCATGGTGTTGCATATGCTCCAGCAGAACGGAAACGCCGATCTGCTTTCGGCTCCCAAGGTGACAACCCGGTCCGGCGCAGAGGCGACGATTCGGGTCGTGACGGAGTTTATCTATCCGACCTCGTTCGAAGTGCAGGGCGGGTCGCTGCAGGGTGCGGCGAATGCCAACCAGGCGCAGACCATTCAGGAAACGACAGTGGTGCCGCAGGATTTCGCCACCCGTGAAGTGGGCGTGATCCTGACGGTCCTGCCTGAGGTCAGCCCTGATGGCAACATGATCAACCTGACGATGACCCCGCAGGTCGTTACCGAGCCGACGTGGTACCAGTACGGATCGACGATCCGCCGGGCGGATGGGTCCGAGTCGGTTCTGAACATGCCGCAACCGTTCTTCCATGTGAGGTCGTTAAGCACGCAGATTTCGATCTACGACGGGGCGACAGTGGTCATGGGCGGATTGATCACGGAAGACCTGAGGAAGGTCAATGACAAGATTCCCGTTCTGGGCGACATTCCGCTTCTGGGAGCCCTGTTCCGGAGCAAGACAGAGCAGAGCGTCAAAAAGAACCTTCTGATCTTCGTATCGGCCAAGCTGGTAGACCCGGCAGGGCGCACCATTCGGAATCCCGAGATGGATTCGAATCAGGCGCTGACGACCCCTGCTCCAGTGGCTTCGGCGACAGCCAAACCGTGATATGGCGCCTCGTGTGCTGCTGCTGGTAGACGGAACCGGACTGTTCTACCGTTCCTTCTTCGCGATCAAGGGCCTGTCCGCGCACGGTGGGCAGCCGACAAATGCCGTGTTCGGGTTCATCAGGGCGCTGCATCAGATGGAGGAGTTCTGGAAGCCGACCCATGTTGCTGTTGCCTGGGACGGCGGTTCCCCCGAAAAGCGCCTGGCACTGCTGCCTGAATACAAGATGCAACGTGCGCCCATGCCGGACGCGCTCAAGGTTCAGTACGGGCCCCTCTGTGAATATTTGGACTGCGCTGGTGTGCCGTTGATACGATTGGACCGGCAGGAAGCGGATGATGTTCTGGCCACCCTGGCGCATTGGGCCGAGCGGGAGGGGGACAGGGTTTTGATCGCCAGTTCCGATAAGGATATGTACCAACTCGTCACCGACCGCATTGGGGTCATCACCACGGGCAAGGAGGCGCCCTGCATCGGTCCTGCCGGCGTTCTGGAGATGATTGGGCTCCTGCCCGGTCAGGTGGTGGAGTGGCTGGCGCTGACCGGTGATCATGTGGATAACATTCCCGGTGTAGAGGGGGTAGGGCCCAAGACAGCCGTCAAACTGTTGGCCCAGTTCGGATCGCTCGCGACGATGTGGGGTCGAATTGAGGAGGTTGAGTCGGCTCGCCTTCGGGAGAAACTGTTGGCTAGCCGGGGTGTCGTGGAAAAGAATCTGGCGCTGGTGACGTTGCGCGATGATTTGGACTGCGTGCCGGGCTGGGACGCCCTGGCGTTCAAGCCCGAGGATCCCGGGCGGATGCGACCTTATTATGAGCGGATGGAATTCCACTCGCTGGTCAGGAAAGTCGACCAGCCGGAACTGTTTTGAAAATAAAACCATTGACGGCGAATATCGTTTCGTAGTACAAGGGCCTCCGATTGTTCAATAAGAGCGTGACCCCGCAGGTGTGGTGCGCCATCCTGTCCCGAACCCCCGGTTCACTCATATCCCTTCTCTGATGTCATGTTGACCCTTGCCATAACTGGCGGCATCGCCTGCGGGAAGAGCCTTGTCGGGCGTCTGATGATGGAAATGGGTATTCCTGTTTGCGAGGCGGATGGACTCGGGCACGTCGTGCTGGGTCGGGCTGGGGAGGCCTATGCGGCGGTGTTGGCGGAATTCGGCCCGTCGGTGCTCGGGGCGGATGGGGAGATCGATCGGGTTCGACTTGGGACGCAGGTGTTTTCCGACCCGGAGCGGCTGCAGAGGTTGAATGCCCTGACGCATCCGGCGATCATGAGGCGGATCGAGGACTGGATCGGCGGGCAACCCGCCGGGACAGGTTATGCGGCAGTTATTATTCCCCTGCTGTTCGAGATTCGGGACGAGGCGCATTGGGATGTTGTGGTCTGTGTGACGTCGCCGTCCATGGATCAAATGAGACGTTTGGCTGAGCGGGGACTGACGGAGAGTGAGGCCGGAGCCAGGATCCGGGCCCAACTGGATCAGGCCCGCAAGATGGAAGGGTCTGATTATGTGATTCATAATTGCGGCAGTCAGGCCTTGTTAAGGGAACAAACTGAGAGAGTAGTGCGGACAATACGCGGAGAGTCATCATGATGGACGATAGGAAAGACAATCAGGCAGGTCGCCAGGATCAGGTGTGGCAGGACCCGTTGAGGCAGGACCCGGTCCGACATGATCAGGCCCGGCGCGATCCGCGCAACCGGCGAGGGAGAGGCAATCGTCCTCCGCGCGATCGGGGCCCCCGGCCTCCTTCCGATGGAGGCGGCATGATGGCGCCCGGGGGGGACCCCCAGGCGATATATCCGCGATCGGCTTCCGAGACGATGCCCCGCGGGGAAGCCCCGCCCATGCTGCCGAATGGCAGCCCCCTGGCGCCTCCGCCTCCCCAGCGTCCACAGGGCACGCCGCAGGTCTTGAAACTACAGGACCTTCAACAGAAATCGGTTCCGGAACTCAATGTGATGGCCGACAGCTTCGGGCTCGTGGATCTCGGCGCCTTGCGCAAGCATGAACTGATTTTCGAGATCATGCGGGCTAATGGACGTCTTAACGGGACTCTGCACGGGCAGGGCGTTCTGGAAATACTTCCCGATGGGTTCGGGTTCCTGCGATCCCCCTACTACAACTACCTGCCCTGCCCGGAGGACATCTATGTTTCGCCGTCGCAGATTCGCCGGTTCGCGGTGAGGACGGGTGATCTGGTGGAGGGTGAGATTCGTTCGCCAAAAGAAAAGGAACGTTTCTTTGCCCTGATCAAGGTAGATCGGATCAACGAAGGGGATCCCGATAAATCGAAGAGTAAGGTGCCGTTTGAGAATCTCACGCCGCTCTTCCCGGATCGCCGCTTCCTGCTGGAGCGGGAACCCTCCGAGGTTTCGATGCGGGTCATGGACCTGTTCACGCCCATCGGGCAGGGGCAACGCGGGTTGATCGTGGCCCCGCCCCGGACCGGCAAAACGGTTCTGCTTCAGAAGATCGCCAATAGCATTTCAGCGAACCATCCAGAGGCCTATCTGATTGTTCTGCTAATCGATGAGCGCCCCGAGGAAGTTACGGACATGGAGCGGAATACCAAGTCCCATGTGCTGAGTTCCACCTTCGATGAGCCGCCCGAGCGGCATGTCCAGGTGGCGGAGATGGTGATTGAAATGTCCAAGCGCATGGTCGAATGCGGAAAGGACGTGGTCATTCTCCTGGATAGCATCACGCGTCTGGCGCGGGCGTACAACACCCTTCAGCCTCACAGCGGCAAGATCCTCTCGGGCGGTGTGGATGCCAATGCGCTGCATAAGCCCAAGCGGTTCTTCGGGGCCGCGCGGAATATCGAGAACGGGGGAAGCCTGACCATCATCGCGACGGCGCTGGTCGATACCGGAAGCCGCATGGATGAAGTCATCTTCGAGGAGTTCAAGGGCACGGGGAACATGGAATTGTGTCTGGATCGCACGCTGGTTGACAAGCGCATCTTCCCGGCCATCAACATCGAAAAATCGGGTACCCGCAAAGAGGAACTCTTGCTCCATCCCGATGAGCTCAGTAAGATATGGATTTTGCGCCGCGCTATCAACGGCGTGCCGCCGGTCGAGGCGATGGAACTGATCGTGAACCGGCTGAAGAAGACCAAGAGCAATGTCGAGTTTCTGATGGCGATGAAAGAATAGGGAGAATACAGGGTTCATGAAAATATCGGTTGAACAGGTTGGCCCGTGCCGGAAGGTCTTGAAGATCGAGGTTCCCGCCGAGGTGGTGGCTTCGGAGTATCAGAAGATCGTGGGTGAATATTCACGACGGGCGCGTATTCCCGGGTTCAGGCCCGGCAAGGCGCCGCCCGCGATCGTGGAGAAGCAGTTTGCCAAGCAGGTGCTCGAGGAAACCCGCGAACAGCTGGTTCCGCGCGCCTACCGCGAGGCGGTCCTCCAGGAAAAACTGCGGCCGGTGGCGATTGTCGACGTGAGCGATGTGCAGGTGGATAAAGCCCTGCCGGTGGAACTTAAGGTGACTATCGACGTGCACCCCGAATTCACGCTTCCGGACTACAAGGGGATTGGCGTCAAGAGTCGCAAGGTTGAAGTCAAGGAGCCGGAAGTCGACCAGGTTATCGCCAACCTCCGGGATCGCAACGCGCATTTCGAGCCCGTGACGGGCCGTGCCGCCGGGAAGAATGATGTGGTGGAAGTCGATTATGAGGGGACTTGCGACGGACGGCCGCTGACGGAGGTGGCTCCCGAAAACCCCGAACTGGCGCAGGGGAAGGACTTCTGGGTGCTTTTGACGGAAGGGGCGCCGCTTTTTCTGCCGGGTTTGCCGCCCCAGCTGGAGGGGATGGAAGTCGGGCAGACGCGTGAGGCGACCGTCGCCTTTCCTCCAGATTATCGGGTCAAGGCGGTGGCGGGCAAGGAAGCGAAATACGTGGTTACCGCACGGGGCATCCGCGAGCGGGCACTTCCGGAACTGAACGATGCGTTCGTTAAGACCATTGGTCTCGAGTCGGTTGAGGACCTGCGGAAAAGGATTCTTGAGAACCTGGAGGAGGCGGCGGCCGTGACGGAAAAGAACCGCCAGAAGGACGAAATCGTCAAGTGGTTGGTGGACCACACGGATCTCACGGATCTGCCGCAGACGGTGGTCGAGGAGGAGGCCCGTCGCATCATTCAGAATGTGGTGCAGGAGAACGTGCAACGCGGTGTGGCCAAGGACCAGATCGAGGCCAATCGCGAGGATATCTTCAACCGGGCGGCTCAATCCTCTTCCGATCGCGTTAAACTGGATTATCTCCTCAGTCGGATCGCCGACGAGGAGAAGGTTGAAGCGTCGGCGGCCGATCTCGACATGAAGATAGCGGAAATGGGGGCCCGGTACGGCATGCCGCTTCCGCGCATGCGGGCGGAACTGGAGAAACGCGAAGCGTTACCGGGTCTGAAACACAGTCTGCGAATGGAGAAGGCTGTGGAGGTCGTGCTGGCGTTGGCGACCGTGACTCCGGAATGATGGCCGGATCAATGGACGATGGGGAAAGAAGGATGTCCTGAAATGGCGCATGCGTCGCCGGAGTGGGAGAAAGTATTCATGAATACGAGAAGTCAGATGCTGGTGCCGATGGTGGTGGAACAAACGGGGCGGGGCGAGCGGGCCTATGATATCTACTCCCGCCTGCTCAGGGAACGCATCATCTTCATCGGGTCAGGTATTGATGATGTGATCTCCAGCCTGGTGATTGCCCAGTTGCTGTTTCTGCAGAGCGATGATGCCGAGAAGGACATCAGCCTGTATATCAATTCACCCGGGGGGTCGGTGACGGCCGGCATGGCCATCTACGACACGATGCAGTTCCTGAAGTGCGATGTGGCGACCTATTGCGTGGGGCAAGCCGCCAGCATGGGTGCCGTTTTACTGGCCGCTGGCGCGGCCGGCAAGCGCTTCTCTCTGCCTAATGCGCGGGTGATGATTCACCAGCCCTGGGGCGGGGTGCAGGGGCAGGCGTCAGACATCAGTATTCAGGCCCAGGAAATTTTGCGAACGCGTGACACTCTGAACAAGATTTTGGCGTTCCACACACGCAAACCTCTGGAGGTGGTGACGAGGGATTCTGACCGCGACTTTTTTATGTCGGCCGATGAGGCCCGGGAGTACGGCCTGGTGGACGCGGTGTTAGCCCATCGGAAGCCTGCGGCGAAAAAGGACTGAGGAGCTTCGTCATGGCCAAATCCAAGAATCGTGCTGAACCCTCCTGTTCGTTCTGTCTGCGTCCGGCCACCGTGGCCGGACAGTTGCTGGCGGGACCTCCGGGAACCTACATCTGCAAGGACTGTACCCATCTGTGCCGGGACCTGTTCAGCAAGAGCGGCCAGGAGGGGGCGCCCGCGTCGCCCCATCGGGAGGCGGCCCGGGGCGCCGCACCGCTCAAGGTCCCCAAACCGCATGAGATTTTCGAGTTTCTCAACCAGTATGTTGTGGGGCAGGAGCACTCCAAGAAGGTGCTGTCCGTTGCCGTCCATAATCACTACAAGCGTCTGCAGCAGGGCGATCAAGCGGGGATCGTTGCGGCCTTCAAGGACGTCGAGATCGAGAAGAGCAATATTCTGCTGGTCGGACCCACCGGCACGGGCAAGACTCTTCTGGCCCGCACCCTGGCGCGCTGTCTGGATGTCCCGTTCAGTATTTCCGATGCGACCACGCTGACGGAGGCTGGCTATGTTGGCGAGGATGTTGAGAACGTGCTGCTGCGTTTGATCCAGGCCGCCGATCAGAATATCGCCCGCGCTGAGCGGGGCATTATCTACATCGACGAAATCGACAAGATTGCGCGCAAGACCGATAACGTTTCCCTCACCCGCGACGTGTCGGGCGAAGGCGTGCAGCAGGCGTTGCTCAAGATTCTGGAGGGCACGGTGGCGAATGTTCCGCCGCAGGGCGGACGCAAGCATCCCCAGCAGGAATACATCAAAATCAATACCCAGAACATCCTCTTCATTTGCGGGGGTGCTTTTGTGGGGCTGGAAGATGTGTTGAAGCGCCGAGCCAGCAAGCAGGGATTGGGCTTTGCGGCATCTGAAATGCCGAAGCCGGATGTCAGGGACATTCGGATTGAACCGGAAGACCTGATGAAGTACGGGATGATTCCGGAGTTTATCGGGCGCCTGCCGGTGACGACGATCCTCGAGTCGTTGACGGAGGCGGATCTGGTGCGAGTGCTGGTGGAACCCAAGAACGCCATGATCCGGCAGTATCAGAAGTTGATGGCGATGGAGAATGTGAACCTGACGTTTGCTGACGCCGCCACACATGAACTGGCGCGGCTGGCGATCAAGAAGCGGACCGGCGCGCGCGGGTTGCGGGCCATTCTCGAACACCTCATGCTCGAGATCATGTTTGAAATTCCCCGGCGCAACGATATTCGCGATTTCCATGTCACCAAGAGCATGGTCACTGCCCAGCGATTGGAACTCGAGCGCAAGGCCGAAGCGGCGGCGTGAGGTTGCGCGGGCTCAAACGGGTCGTAAACCGCCCACGATGCGGTTCTTTTCGTCCAGTCGCACCACGCGGGGATGATGCTGGGTCGCCTGGTCGGTGGGGAACAGGCCGAAGGTGAAGATGGTGAGCCGGTTGCCGATTTTCCCAAGGTGAGCGGTGGCGCCGTTCAGGCAGATGACTCCCGATCCGCGCTCACCGGAGATGGCATAGGTCTCAAACCGGTTGCCGTTTTCGAGGTTGGCCACCAGAATCTTCTCATAGGGGAGGATCTTGACGTAATCCATCACGTCCCGGTCAATGGTCAGACTGCCTTCATAATCCAAGTCGGCACTGGTGACGCGCGCACCGTGGAGTTTGGATTTCAACATGGTTGAGAACATAATGTGCCTGCCTATCTCCAAATTGGGCAGTAAGAATAGTTTTTTATGGGCTGAATCTCAAGCGAAAGTTCAGGGCTCAGGGTTCCACCCTTGGGCCAGTTCTGATTTCAGCCAGGCCAGGAGGTGTTCCCGGTCCGGGAAGGTGCCCTCCAACTGAGCCTCGTAGGCTTTTTGGCGCCATACCCCCACGTCGCGGCCTTCGGGAATGCCGAGTTGCATGATGTCGCGACCGTTCACCCAGGGAGCGGGCAGCACGGGTTCGGAACGTACCTGATCACGAAAGGCAACCAGGTAATCGTAATTCTCCATGTCACGGTGGCTCGCCTGGCAATCCAGTTGGTGCAGTACCAGTTCCTTGGCAAAGGTAGGGGCACCCACCAGTTTCCGAAGCGTCGAGAGCCGCATCTCCTTAACGTCCGCAAAGCGCATGTGGTTCCCGACCATGAACTCGATCGCGGCCCTATCCTCGGACGAAAAGCGCAGGCGCTCAAGAATGCGGCCGGCAGACAGGGCGCCGATGTTGGCGTGGCGCTCGAAGCGCCAGTGCCCCTCCTTGAGTTGCGCAGTCGGTGGCTTGCCCACGTCATGCAGCAGGACCGCCCAAGCCAGTTGCGGGTCGGTGGTGTGTAAGGCGTTGAGCATCAAAACGGTGTGTTGGAAGACATCCCCTTCCGGATGGAACTCGGGGGGTTGTTCGACGCCGTGCATGGCGTCCACCTCAGGCAGGATGGCTTCGAGCAGGTTCAAGTTTCGCAGAAGGACCAACGCGTCGCCGGCGCGCTGGGCTTCGGTCAGCAGGCGAGTCAACTCCTCACGGATGCGCTCGGCACTGAGGGTCGCCACGCCCGGGGCGGCCGTCCGGATCGCCGCCGCCGTGGCGGGTTCCAGTGCGAAATCCAGTGTCGCGGCGAATCGGACCGCGCGTAGAAGCCGTAGTCGGTCTTCCTGAAAACGGGCCTCCGCATTCCCGACGGCTTTGATGAGGCGCTTTTCAATGGCGTCCAACCCCTGCACGTAATCGAGCAGTTCCTGGCGGACTGGGTCATAGAAAAGCGCGTTCAGGGTGAAATCCCGGCGCTGGGCGTCGGTCTCGGGGTCGGAGAAGGTGACGCTTTCAGGATGACGGCCATCCGTGTAGGCCGCGTCTTTCCGGAAGGTGGCTATTTCGTACCAATCATCCGCCGCCCGCGCCCGGATCACGCCGAAGGACTTCCCCACGGCCACGGACTCGGGAAAGAGTTCGATGACTTTATCCGGGACGGCGTTCGTGGCGATGTCGTAGTCCTTGGGGGTACGACGCATAACCAGATCCCGTACGCAGCCGCCGGCGAAGTAGGCGATGAATCCCGCCGTTTGAAGACGGCGGACGATTTCAAGGGCGCCCTGCTGTTGAGGGGTTGCCGGGCCGGAAGATAAGGGATGGACGTTCATGGGGAGGCCAGAGAAAACACCTGCGGGAGCAACGCGTGCAAGGTGACGCGTTCAACCTTAGTAAGATCGTCCAGGGGGGCCAGAAGAATCTTGAACCGTGGCCCGCAAAACTCGGACAGCACCTGCAGACAGGCGCCGCAGGGGCGCGCGGCTTGATGCGTTCCGGCGGCAATGGCGAGGCGCGAAAAATGGCGATGTCCCGCCGCCACCGCCGCGCCGATGGCCACGCGTTCGGCGCAGATCGTCAGGCCATAAGAGGCGTTCTCGACGTTGCAACCGGAGAAGACCGTGCCGTCTTCGGTCAGCAGGGCCGCGCCAACAGGGAAGCGGGAGTAGGGCGAATGGCTGTTCCTGGCGGCGAGGGCGGCGGCGGCGAGGAGGGTCCGTTCGGCAGGGGTCGGTGTTTGGGTGCGCATGGTAAATTCCTGACTTATGTCGTGAGTGTCTTTCCAAATTGCTCCACAAACGCCTGAATCAGGGTCGTCAAAGCGGGGATGGCCGACCTGGCCCCAGCCAGGACCTCCTGATGCGAGAGGGTGGCGGTGGACCCGGCGGCCGCGTTGGCGATGCAGGAGAGGCCGGCGACACGCAGGCCTGCCGCATGTGCCAGGATCGCCTCGGGAACAGTCGACATGCCGACAGCGTCGGCGCCCAGGGTTCGGAAGGCGGCGATTTCGGCGGGCGTTTCGTAGGAAGGGCCTGAGACCGCCAGATAGACGCCATGCGCTAGGACAATGCCGCTGCGGCGGGCCGCGGCATCGAATATCGCGCGATAATCCGGGTCATAGGTGCGCGACATGTCGGGGAAGCGGGGGCCCCAGAAAGGCAGGGCCGGGCCGATCAGCGGATTGAGTCCCATGTGGTTGATGTGGTCGTCAATGATCATCAGGGAACCCGCCGTCAAATCCGAACGGATGCCGCCGGCGCTGTTGGTCAGGATGATCCCTTGCGCTCCGACGGTTTTGGCGAGCGCGATGGGAAAGGCGATGGGATCCCACCCGGCACCCTCGTACCAGTGCCGGCGCCCGGAGAACACCAGGAGATTGACGCCGGCGTGCCGGGCCAGCATCAGCTCTCCACCATGCCCCGCGACCTGAGGGGCGCCCAGTTCGGGAATATCGCTGTAGCTGAGCGTATGATCGACCTGGAAACCGTTCGTCACCTCGCGCCAGCCGGAGCCCATGATCAGCGCCAGCGAAGGCCGGGTGTCGGGCAGTTGGCGGGCGATCCGCTCGGCGGCGGCGAGAAGGTTGGACGGGTTCATAGGCGCTCCAAAATCAATGGCGGGACGGAGACAGGTTGGGGGGTGATTACAAAGGCGCTTTCGACGAGGGGCGTGGCGGCGGCGAGCCGATCCTTAGTGGCGGCATGGAGGATGGCCAAGGGGCCGCCCCTGGAAACTTTCTCGCCGATTTTAGCCAGGCCTGAAATGCCGGCGGCATGATCGACCCTATCGGTTGTTTTCACCCGTCCGGCTCCCAGCAGGAGGCAGGCCTGGCCGATCTTTTCCGCATGTACTTCCTTCACGAATCCCCCGACGGGAGCCGTGCAGGAATGCCGGAACGGAGCCGAGGGAAGCCGCTCAGGGTGGTCGAGGGCTCGCAGGTCACCGCCGTGGCGGGCCACCATGGCTTTGAATGTCCTGAGCGCGGCGCCCGAGGCTATCCCATCCAGCAGAAGCGACATGGCTGCCTTGTCGTCTCCGGCCACACCCGCCAGGCGGAGCATTTCGGCGCCCAGCATAAGGGTAAGTTCGGTGGAGTCGGCGGGTCCCTTGCCGGAGAGGATGTCCAGACTCTCGGCGATTTCGAGGGCATTTCCCACGGAGCGCCCCAAGGGTTGGTCCATGGCGGTAATGAACACGGACACGCGCTTGCCCATGGCTCGCGCAACATCTGCGAGGGCGTTGGCGAGCGCGCGGGCGTCATCACGGGTCCGCATGAAGGCGCCGCACCCGCACTTCACATCCAGAACAAGGCCGTCAATACCTTCCGCCAGCTTCTTGCTCATGATGCTGGCCACGATCAGGGGAATCGAGGGGACGGTGGCGGTAACATCGCGCAGGGCGTAGAGTTTCCGGTCGGCAGGCACGAGTTGTTCGGTCTGCCCGATGAGGGAGCACCCGCAATCCCGCAGGGTGGCTAAAAAGGCGGCCGCGTCGAGATCGGTGCGATAGCCCGGGATGGATTCCAGTTTGTCCAGTGTTCCGCCGGTGATGCCCAGTCCACGGCCGGAGATCATGGGCACGACGACACCGCAGGCGGCGACCAGGGGGGCAAGGGGAATGGAGATCTTGTCGCCGATGCCGCCGGTGGAATGCTTGTCCACCTTGGGTTGGGTGATTGAGGAGGTGTCGACGAGATCGCCGGAGTTCATCATGACGCGGGTCAAATCGGCGGTTTCAGCGGGAGACATGCCGCGAAAATAGATGGCCATCGCGAGCGCGGACATCTGGTAATCGGGGATTTCGCCGCACGTGTAGCCGCTGACAAAGAACGCCAGCTCTTCCGCAGAAAGCGCCTCGCCGTTGCGTTTCTTCTCGATGATCCACTGCGGTAGCATAGCCGCACAATAGGTCGCCGTGGTCAGGCTGTCAAATCCGGATGTCGAATCCGGGAGGCCGCGAGGGTGCCGGCCGGTTTCAGGTTGACTTGCCTTTTCCCGGTGCTAGCTTCACGGGCGTGCGGGCGGTGCTGGATTCAACGGCCTTTTGGATTGGAGAGGGAGTAAGATGAGCATGACCCTGGTGGTGTTGGCGGCGGGGATTGGAAGCCGGTATGGCGGCTTGAAGCAAATCGAGGCAGTGGGGCCTTATGGCGCGATCGTCATCGAGTATTCGGTGTTCGACGCCCTCCGCTCGGGATTTGACCGGGTTGTGTGTGTGATCCGGCGCGATATCGAGAAGGATTTCAGGGCCGTGGTGTCGTCGCGCTTCGAGGGCCGGATTGCCGTGGACTATGTATTCCAGGAGATCGACGACCTGCCTGCCGGCTTCACAGCCGCCGGACGGAAGAAACCATGGGGAACCGGGCAGGCTGTGCTGGCCGCGCGGAACGTGGTGAAGACGCCGTTTGCGGTCATCAACGCCGACGATTTTTATGGGCGCCGGTCATTCGAGGCACTCGGGAAGTTTCTGAGCGGTGTGGATCCAGCCTCGTCGCAGTACGGCATGGTGGGCTTTACGTTGCGCAATACGTTGTCAGAACATGGACATGTGGCGCGGGGGGTCTGCGAGGTGGACCCGAAGGGGTTGCTGAAGCGTGTGGAGGAATGCACGAAGATCGAAAAGCACGGCACCGGCGCGCGCTTGGCTGAGCCGGATGGCTCCTGGCGGGAGTTCTCGGGGGATGAACCCGTCTCCATGAACATGTGGGGCCTGACGCCGTCGTTGTTTCCCAGACTGCTGGACCGGTTTCCAGCATTCCTTCAGACCTCCGGCCAGGACCCCAAGGCTGAGTTTTTTCTACCCACGGTGATCGATGGGTTGGTTCGGGCTGGACTGGCCTCTGTAAACGTATTGCCGACCCCGGAAAACTGGTTCGGGGTTACCTATCCGCAGGACAAAGGGGTGGTGGTCGAGGGGATAGGGAAGTTGGTTGCGCAGGGCGTGTATCCCGAAAAATTGTGGCCATAGGGGCCGGCCTGCGGGGCGGGGAGAACCGGCAGGGGTCAGGTGGCGGACGGCGCGCCACCGGCCCGATATAGTTCCTGGAGCATATCGTGATCCGGATTGAGACTCGTGGGAGTCCCGGCGACCTTCATCAGGCAGGCGATCAGATGTCCAAGCCGGATGCCGCTTTCGGCGGCCAGCGCCAGCAATTCACCTTGCGCCGCCGTAATGGGGCCGGAGCGTTGACCACGCAGCATCTCCAGGGTGGCATTCACAATCGTCAGTGGCTGGCTCAGTTCCTGGGCGATCTCGGCCAGCATCTTCAGAAGGTCTTTGCGCGATAATGTTTCGCTCTTGCCGGCTCCTGCTTCCTCCGAGGAAAGGGCGGTCCTGTCCCGGAGTGTTTCAATTTTCTTTTCTGTGCTGGCGGCCAGAGTCTGGACCTGATCGCCGGCTTCGGAGATCAGCGCCCGGATTTGGGCGTCCCCGGTTTCGGAGGCGGTAGTCGCGGACCGGGCGAGGGTTTCGGTCAACTGGCTCAGAAGCAAAGTCAGTGTGCTGGTCTCATTCAGGTCCGGAGCCGAGGTGGTGACCGAAGCGGTGGCGGGCTCGCGTGTGATCGACAGGGTCTCCCATCCCTCAGGGGTGAGGCCCTGTTCCAGCAGGCGATCGCGCAGTTCGTTTTCCTGAAGGGGATCGTCTGCGGCCCGGTCGATCATTTTCTTCAGCCGGGCCTCGGCTTTTTCGGCAGCCCGGCGGGCTTTCATGTACTTCGCCGTCAGGGTCTCCACATCCAGGTCCTCGGTCGCCTCCGCAAAAGCCGCTGATATGGCTTCTGAATCGAGAGGGGCTCCGGCCAGGGCGTGCAGTTGGTTCAGCAATTGTCCTTCCAGGAGAAGCAGGGAACGTTTGACCTGTTTGCGGCCTTTTTGAGTTTTTGAGGCGGGACCCTGGGTCAGTGTGTTGGTGACCCGGTTGATACAGCCCACCACCAGGTCGGTCAACGACTCACCGGAAGCGAGATCCACCGTCTGCTCGCGAACGGTGACCGTCCGCAGGATGAGCTCGGCGAGTTTTTCGGCATCGTTCGCCAACTGCCGCAGATCTTCCCGGTCGCGGTCCGATGAGGCGGTCGGGTCGCCTTTCAGTAAGGCCATGACGTTGGACAGATCAGACGGAAGCGTGACGGAGTCATCGGGGGTGCCTGTATCCGCCGCCGTTGATGGGGCGGGAGCGGCTTCGCCTTCAACCACGCGGCGATAGGAGACGTTCTGGGTCTCGATATGGAGGAGCCCGAGATTTTCCATGACATTCGATGCCGGCTGGCCGGCATCGGCTGGCGCGGGAGGTGTGAGGAGCACCGTCAGGAACGTTCGATATTCCTCCGGTGACAAACCGGGTGCCATCACAAAACTCAGAAGATTCCTGGCCGCCAGGCGCGCCGTCAGGTTTCCCGCCAGCGGGGCGCCGCTGGCGGACGTGCCATTGATCAGCAATTCGCCATCCATGATGCCCACATGCGTCGGGCCGTGGCGCGCAATGAAATCGGCGATGGCAGGGTAACTGCGGTCTAAAGACGCCTGGGCAACCTTGTGCTGGACTCCGTAGAGGAGCGCGGTATTCAAGGACTGGCATACGGCCTGAATCAGGGCGACAGCCTCTTGCATCGCGACCGGTTGCGGGGACGAAGGACAGGGCGCTGTCAGGCTGTCAGTCATGGATTCGTGACAGGCGCCTGTCTACTTGAGTGGCCAGACGGAGGGGATGGCCGCGAAGTATGAAATTTCGGCAGCCTGCAGACCGATCACCGCCACCAACGCGAGCACGGCGCAGAGACCCAAAACGGCAAAGACGGTAAGAGGATTCTTGCCGGTTGAGGATGGGGCACCGACGGGGGCCGTTCCGGCCGGGGCCGCCGCAACGCGCGGTTCGCCGACAGCTTGAGGCGCCAATGGGGCGCCCTCGGTTGAGGAGTCCGGGTTTCTTTTCAGCTTGATGGTTTTGATTGTTGTCATGGCACGCCATTCATTCAAGTCTGTTTGGGCAACGCGGTAGTAATGCTAGAGGCTAATCCCGATTCCCTCAAGAACTATTCTTCGACGTCATAGACGCCATGGACGTGACGGTGGCGGCTAGCCCCTCCGACAGGCAGCCGTCCGGTGTGAAGCCGGCCGCCAGAAGTTTGCCGATGGCGGCCAGGGAGTGTTTGATGTCGCCGGGCCGCTCGGGGGCGTGGCGGATCTCGGAGGAGGATCCGATTAGCCTGCAAAGGGTGCGGGCGAGCTCGTTGATGCTGAGGTGTTGACCATAGGCCACATTGAAGACGCCCGTATGGCGGGACTGCATGGCGAAGAAGACGTTCGCGGCCACGACATCCTTGACGTAGATAAAGTCGCGCGTCTGTTCCCCATCGCCATAAATGATAATGGGCTGGTTCCGCACCGCCCTGTCCACGAAAATGGGGACGGCGGCGGCATACGGGCTCCCGGGATCCTGGCGGGGTCCGAATACGTTGAAATAGCGGAGGCAGGCGGTTTGGACACGGCCCTCGCGCGCAAACATGTCGCAGTAATACTCGCCGTCCAGTTTTGAAACGGCGTAGGGGCTTTTAGGCTCGGGGCGCATGGTTTCAAGCTTGGGCGTGACGGGGTTATCGCCGTAGATAGCGGCGGAGGTGCTGAAGATCAGCTTCTTAACGCCTGCCCGGGCTGCTTCTTCCAGCACGATGAGGGTCCCGATGGTGTTCAGTTCGGTGCATTCGACCGGTTTCTGCATGGATTCCGGCACGCTGATCATGGCGGCAAGGTGAAAGACATAATCCACGCCCTCCATGGCCTGGCGCACGAGCGGGCGATCCAGGATGGAGCCCTCAATGAAGGCGGCGTCGAGGCCCGCCAGGTTGTGGCGGTGGCCCGAGCGCAGATTGTCCAGGACTCGGACTTCCGCCCGTCCCTGGAAATGCTCGGCGATATGACTGCCAATGAATCCGGCTCCGCCGGTGATCAATACGCGCATCGACCCTCTCCCTTCGGATCAAGCCTCCCGTTGCGTTATATTCGATAGCAGATGGACCCGTCGGAGAGAAGGCGAAACTTCTGGAACTTCGGCCTCCGCAACGGTATCTTTCCGCCCATGCTTCATACGCTCCGAGTACGCAATCTGGCCTTGGTTGAGGATATTACGGTCGAGTTTAATACCGGCCTCAACGTGATTACGGGCGAAACCGGCGCCGGGAAGTCGGTGATCATCGGTGCGCTGGGCCTGTTGTTGGGTGAGCGGGCGGATAAGAGTCTGATCCGGGCCGGGGCGGAGCAGTGTCTGGCCGAGGCCGCTTTCAACCTCCCCGATTCCGCTGCGGTCGACGCGATCCTAGATGAGGTGGGGCTGCCTGTTTGCGAAGACGGGCAGTTACTGGTCCGCCGCACCCTTTCTGTCAACGGGACGGGTAAGAATTTCATCAATGACAGCGCGACCACCCTCCAGGTGCTCAAGCGCGTGGGTGAGTTGCTGGTGGACATGCACGGGCCCTACGATCACCAGTCGCTTCTCAATACCGAGTTCCAACTCGACATCCTCGACGCTTTCGGTCACCTGTGGGAAACCCGCGAAGGTTACGAGACCCTCTACGGGTCGTTTCGCGACCTGCAGGCGCAGCGGCGGGAACTGGAGGGCACCGATGAACAGGATGTCACCCAGCAAATCGACGTGCTTTCATTTCAGATCAAGGAGATCGAGGACGCCGCGCTGGTGGAGGGCGAGGACGAATCCATTGCCCGGGAACAGGTGCAGGTGGCGAATGCCCAGCGTATTCTCGAACTGTCCGAAGGCATTCGCAATGCCCTGATGGAGGGGGAGAATTCGGCGTTCAACGGGCTCGCCTTTGCGCAAAAAGGTCTGGGCGAACTGGCGCCGTTGGTCGAGCCTGCCAGCGCGTGGCGGGATGAAGCCCGGTCCCTGACGGTTCAGCTTCAGGATCTTGCCGGGACGATCGAACACCATGTCCGGAACATCGAGGGCGATCCCCGGCGCCTGCAGTGGCTGGAGGACCGGATGGCGTTGTATCATCGCCTGAAACGCAAATACGGCGGGTCCGTCAAGGATGTCCTGGAGACTCTTGAGAAAGCCAAGGCGCGATTGCGCGCCCTGGAAGGTCGCGGAGAACGTCTGGCTGAAATTGACCGGCAGATCGAAGGAGTGCGTGCCAAACTGGGGCAGGTTGGCGGCAAGCTGGGCAAGGCCAGGCGCCAGGCCGCTTCAAAATTGGCCGGGACGATTACCCTGGAATTGCGCGATCTGGGCTTCGCGCACGGGGCCTTTGCGGTTGAACTCACGCCGGAGGAACCCGGCCCCTCGGGTCTGGATGGGATTGAGTTTGCGTTTGCGCCGAACGCCGGCGAGCCGGCGCGCCCGTTACGAGCCATCGCCTCCAGCGGAGAAATCTCGCGCGTCATGTTGGCGGTCAAGGCGGTGCTGGCGAATCATGACAGTATCCCGGTGCTCGTTTTTGACGAGATTGACGCCAACGTTGGCGGAGCAATGGGAACGGCCATCGGAGCCAAACTCGATACGGTCGGGAAGCATCATCAGGTGCTGTGCATCACCCATCTTCCGCAAGTGGCGGTCCGTGGCGGGACCCACTTTGCCGTGGCCAAGGAGGTCGTGAACGGCCGGACGCGCACCTCGATCGAGCTCCTCAGTGAGGCGCAGCGTGTGGAAGAAATCGCCCGTATGCTGGGCGGACGCGACCTCACCAGTGTGACGCTGAAACACGCCCGTGAGATGCTTCGGGGCAAATAAGAAGCCCAGTCTGCATTGGGGGGACACAACCCGAAAGCCTCTTGGCTGAGATTGATGAATGGAGGCTTTCTTCGATGGGCGGGCATGCCGTCAAGTGCCCCGTTTGCCGCTCCCGGGGTCGCTGCCATCCCGACAATCGTGTCGCTGCAAAATGATTGACGAGACGTACAGATCTTGCAAAAGTATACGTCATGAACACAAAGCTAACCTTGCGATTGGACGATGTGCTTGTGGAGCAGGCGAAAGCGGAGGCTGCGCAACGTGGCAAGTCGGTTTCACAGATGTTTGCCGAGTTCGTGGCGTTGCTTGCGACAAGCAGGCGTGAGCGCGCGCTTCCCCCGGTGACCGGATCACTCCTGGGCATCATGAAGGGCCACCGGCTATCCGAAAAGGACTACAAGAATCATC